>JBCDDV010000589.1:0-3021 GCA_039180145.1 Cyanobacteria bacterium P01_G01_bin.49
CCCCCCCCCCCAATAAAACATTTGATTCTCTGCCAAGATTTTTATGAAAAGATGCTTTATCTCTCTAACTAATGAGAGAGAATTGGGATAAGAATGCTATCAATAAATATTCTCCTTGCTCTTTTCTAGCAAACATTTAGCAATTTCAGATAATATAGGAGCGTAGTTGAGTTGATAAATAATCTAAAATGGTCACCATTAGATAAATTGCCAAAATAATTAAAATCAAACGGCCATAATTAAATAAACGAATTGAGGAAATCAACTCATAACCAATGCCTCCCGCACCCACAAAACCCAGCACCGTCGCTGAACGAATATTGTTATCGAGAATATAAAGGGTTGTGCCGATAAAATCAGGCATTGCTTGGGGCAACATAGAAAAATGAACCGTTTGTAACCAATTTGCTCCCGTTGCTTGTACCCCTTCAATCATCCCCACATCAACCACTTCGATACTTTCAGCAAAAAACTTACCCATAAATCCCGTTGTAACAAAGGTAAGCGCCAAAATACCAGGGAAAGGGCCTAATCCGAGGGCAGAAACAAAGAGCAACGCCCAGACAATCTCAGGTAACGCCCTCATCAAACTGAGCAAGTTTCTCACCAGATGAAAGACAATGGTCAAAGGACTACTATTTCTGGCTGCTAATATTCCCAGTGGTAAGCTAAAACAACAAGAAAACACCGTACTCAAAAAACCCATCGCAATGGTTTCAAGCAGTTTATGGGTAAGGGTTGGGACATAATTCCACTCAGGAACTGTCAATAAATTAGATACAAAATTGAAGAAATTACCGCTAGATTTAACGATGGTAATAGGGTTGAATTCCACCAGGGGCGCAGTTACCAGCAAAATGATGATGATAATGAGAACAAACAGAATGCTCCCAAAAGAAGGTAATCCATTTTGAGTCGGCCAATGTCTATACCATAACGATTTTTTCATGCTCTTTTTTGTCATAAATTGTCTCTAGAAGACTGTTATTGAGCAGATTAACGGGCTGATCATCAAAGACAACTTTCCCCTGTTTAATGCCAATAATGCGATCAGCAAACTGCACGGCTAAATTTACTTGGTGTAAACTCGCGAGTACCGTTACCCCATCTTCTTTGCAAATTTTGAAAAGAAGTCTCAGAATCTCTAAGCTTGTAGCAGGATCTAAACTAGCCACAGGTTCATCAGCAATAATAATCTGGGGTTTTTGGACTAAAACACGGGCGATCGCTACCCGTTGTTGTTGCCCTCCCGATAAATTACTGGCCCTCTCCCAAACTTTATCCGTTAATTCAACCCTTTCTAATGCCCAGTGAGCCAACTTATAATCTTGTTTGGTAAAAAGATAAAAAAGACTCTCCCACCAACGACGATAATAAGAACGCCCAATTAACACATTCGTCATGACATTGAGACGATTAACCAAATTAAACTGTTGAAAAATCATCCCTACCCTCGCTCGAATATGACGCTGATTTTGTGGGGTTAACTTCCGTTGATCAATGATAATCTCCCCTTGGGAGGGGATTTCCAAGCCGTTTACCATGCGTAACAGGGTTGATTTTCCTGCCCCCGAAGATCCCAGAATAACTGTAAACTCTCCAGGATTAATAGTTAAATCTGTGCTGTGGATTGCTCGAAAACCATTATTAAACGTTTTCGTTACCCCTTTAAATTCAATGGTAGTCATGAAAAAAATACTTATTTAGGGTTTGCTAAAAAAGATTTCTAACGGGGATAGGCAAGAGTTTTGCATTTAGATAAAAAAGCGAAACTCCCTTATCTAGACTGTTTTCTGGATTAATTCAGCACTCCGAACCCCGAACTCCGTTTTATTTGAGAATTTCCTCTTTTTGTAAACCTAACTGTTGCACAATATCCCGAATCACTTGATAATCTTGGGCGGTTACTTCTTCATAACGAGCTAAAGTACCATAACCTGTAACTTCAATCTCATTATGAGCATTGAGAATAACCTCTTTTATCTGGGCTTTCATTTCGGGATCTAAATCAGCACGATAGGTTAAAGGGGAACCTGGAATGGGATCAGAGGTTTCTAAAATACGCAACTCCTTATCTTTAATCAAGCCCTTTTCCAACATCTTTTCGTGGGTGATATCATTACTTCCGGCTGCTGCTACAGTCTTGTTTTTCACTGCCAACTGGGCTGCATCATGAGAACCTGCATATGTTACCTTGCCAAAAAATTGATCAGGCATTTCCCCTGTAATTTTTTTGACCATATAGCTAGGCACTAAAGATCCTGATGTGGAAGCCGGATCAACAAAAGCCACATCTACACCTTTTAAATCAGCAATGGATTTAGCAGGAGAATCCTCTGGCACAAAAATCATACTTTGATAGGTAGAAGTCCCACCTTCTTTGATTCCCACAGCAAAAGCCTCTGCTTCTGCTTCCTGTTCCGCTAAAACGTAGGAAAGCGGTCCAAACCAAGCAATATCAACGCGATCGCGTTTCATCGCTTCGATGACACCAGCATAATCAGTCGCTTGAAAAACTTTAACTGGCATTCCGATTTTTTCTTCTAAATGAGCGCGCATTGGCTCAAATTTAGCCAACATTTCTTCGTTGTCTTCTGCGGGAATTAGTCCCATGATGACTTCTGATTTTTCAGGTTGAGGGGTAGTTCCTTGTTGAGTATTTGTATTAGAACAAGCCCCTAGAACGGGAAGTATTACTAAGAGTGTGGTTAATAATTTTCGGCGAAGCATAATCTTAATTTCCAATAACGATCTTGCTGCTAAAAACTTATTTAACAGCCATTTTACTGTTAGTTAATTCTGCTCTTAACTGTATGGAAAGTTTATTAAATTCCCAGAATTGATTAGTAAAGTTTTGGTTATTAACTTGTCTAGACAAGTTGGGTAATTTGTCTAGCAACGACTCATGAGTTTATTACAGAAGTTGCTTCAGCACCTTGGTACAGAAAACAGATTACTTTAATTATATTGAGTCACTTGATATCAAAAAAGCGACAATTTTAACTTAATGATAATTTTTGC
>JBCDDV010000590.1:0-3016 GCA_039180145.1 Cyanobacteria bacterium P01_G01_bin.49
CACAAATTTTGAGATTACCGTTAATATAAGCTTGACAAAATTAGAGTTTACTCTTAGTAAAAGAAAACTTGACAATTAAATATATTGACAACAAGTTAAAATAGTGAGGCGAAATAAAACAATAAAAATATTGAGCAATAGCGTTAATAAACAGTTTAAAATTGTTTGAAAATCAGGGATTTGAAAGAGTGAAGATGTGAGAATATCATAAGAATCTTCTCACTCCATCACCCCATCACCCCGTTACAATTCCTCACCAGGTTCTAAAATCCGTTGAAAAAGATACCCTGTTCCCCTCGCTGTTAGGATCAACTCAGGATTACTGGGATCGTCTTCTAGTTTTGCTCTCAAACGAGAAATATGAACATCAACCACCCTAGTATCAACATGACGTTCGGGGGTATATCCCCACACTTCTTGTAAAATCTCAGAACGAGAAAATGGCTCTCCCGAACGGCTAACTAATAATTCTAAAAGACTAAATTCCATTCCGGTTAAGCGGATACGCTCATCTCCTTTGTAAACTTGGCGTTTATTGGTATCAATTTTGATCGAACCAATAGAGATAACCCCCGAACTGGGAATGCCTGGCGCGCCATTCTTTTCTACTCGTCTTAAAACTGAGCGAATTCTTGCTTCTAATTCTTTGGGAGAGAAGGGTTTGACCACATAATCATCCGCTCCTAATTCTAATCCGGTAATACGATCAGCCACATCCCCCAAAGCCGTTAACATAATGATAGGAATGTCCGACTCTTTTCGTAATTCTTGACAAACGCCATAACCATCTAATTTCGGCATCATTACGTCTAATACTACTAAATCAGGAATAGCATCATGAAAGATTTCTAACGCTTCCTCTCCATCAGCAGCCGTCACCACATCATAGCCAATCATAGAAAGACGAGTTTCTAAGATACGACGAATACTTGCTTCGTCATCAACAACAAGAATTTTTTCCTTATGAGTTTCCAATTTTTCCCAAGCTCCCTACTATCAATAAAATTGCTAATCTTTAAGTTAAATCGTGATCTATGTTGATCCGTGCAAGATCTAGAATATCCTTTTCTTGTTATCATCAAGCCTAAATTTTTGATTGACGAATCTAAACATAATGCGGGTTTAAGGTTCACTTCAGTCTTAATAATGCTTATCATTTTTTTAGTATTTTTCTGCTAAATACAATCTTTTTTTTAACGTTTCTTTAAAAAGAATTATGGCAAAAACACGAACTATTTATATTTGTAGTAACTGTGGTGCTGAATTTCTACAATGGTACGGTAAATGCGAAGCTTGTCAAGCTTACGGCACCTTAGAAGAGCAAATGGTCGCTCCTAGTAACTCTGGTGGGGTGGGTAGAGTGGGATGGCAGTCCAATAGTCGTGGCAATCATCGCGGGACTGTTGCGCCTAAACCTCGCATATCGGTGGCCTTTAATGATATTACAGAAGAGGAACAAGCGCGATTTCCCTCTGGATATGGAGAATTAGATCGGGTTTTGGGTGGAGGAATTGTTCCCGGTTCTTTGGTGTTAATTGGGGGTGATCCTGGTATTGGAAAATCGACTTTATTATTACAAACAGCCAATCAGTTATCTCAACGTTTGCCCCGTATTCTCTATGTATCAGCCGAAGAATCAGGACAACAAATTAAGTTGCGGGCCTCTCGTTTAGGAGTAGCAGAAGAGAGTAGTCTCACTGCTGTCAAAGAAGTTGAAAATAATGGCAAGAATGGCACAAAAAAGTCAGTCAAAAAAACCTCAAAACCCCTAGATAAAGCAAATCTTTTTATCTTGCCAGAAACAGATTTAGAAGAGATTTTAAGAGAGTTAGAATCCCTACAACCTCAAGTAGCCGTAATTGATAGCATTCAAACGTTATATTTTGCTGCTTTGACTTCGGCCCCTGGTTCTGTTGCCCAAGTTAGAGAGTGTACGTCTGCTTTAATGCAAGTAGCAAAACGGGATAATATTACTTTACTAATTGTCGGTCATGTCACGAAAGAAGGGGCGATCGCAGGGCCGAGAGTTTTAGAACATTTAGTCGATACAGTATTATACTTTGAAGGCGATCGCTATGCGTCTCATCGTCTTTTAAGATCGGTTAAAAATCGCTTTGGGGCAACCCATGAAATCGGGATTTTTGAAATGGTAGAACATGGGTTAGTAGAAGTGGCTAACCCATCGGAATTATTCTTAGGAAATAGAGATGAATTTGTGCCAGGAACGTCTACTGTTGTTGCTTGTGAAGGAACTCGTCCTCTGGTAGTAGAGTTGCAGGCATTAGTGAGTCCCACAAGTTATTCTTCTCCCCGTCGTTCCACTACTGGCGTTGATTATAGTCGCCTACAACAAATCTTAGCCGTATTAGAAAAAAGAGTGGGAATTCCCTTATCAAAATTAGATGTTTATGTCGCTTCTGCAGGAGGTTTAGGAGTAGAAGAACCAGCGGCCGATTTAGGGGTTGCGATCGCAGTGGTTGCCAGTTTTCGTGACCGGGTCGTTGATCCCAGAACCGTGTTAATTGGTGAGGTAGGATTAGGGGGACAAGTGCGTTTAGCTTCCCAAATGGAATTGCGTTTAAAAGAAGCAGCAAAGTTAGGATTTAAACGGGCCATTGTTCCCAAAGGACAGACTTTTGCTGATGATATTGGATTAGAAATTGTCCCCGTTGGTAAGGTAATTGATGCAATTATTGCTGCGATTCCGCCACAACAAAAGTTCGGAGGTGATCTAGAGTTTAATACGGAGGAGCAGGATGAAGATAATTTTTAGTTATTCCTGATACTGTCGAAAATACTAAATCAAAAATTTTGTTAATGTCCTGATTTGATTAAAATGCGGTTTTATAGGCTTGTTGAGGATGATTTATTTCAGGATATTTAAGCTCTAATAATTTTTCATCAAGCATGGGATTAACATAATGAGTCCTAATTGTGTCAGGACTTCTATCGAGTAAATCAGCTAAAGTCTTTAAATCTAAATATTGATGCGAGCATAATTTTAATATAGTTTTTC
>JBCDDV010000591.1:0-3015 GCA_039180145.1 Cyanobacteria bacterium P01_G01_bin.49
CGAATTTTCTGTTGATTATGGTTTTTTCTTCCCTAATTCGTACCTTACAAAAATCACCCCTAACTCAAGAACTGTTAGGAAAACTTCGCCACAATAATCATTTAGCATTAAAAGGAATTAATCGATTACCCAAAGGCTTAATTTCTTCAACTTTAGCACAAGCTAATCAGCAAAATATTCTAGTCATTTGTGCTACTTTAGAAGAGGCGGGAAGATGGGCAGTCCAGTTAGAGATTATGGGATGGAAAACAGTTTATTTTTATCCCACATCAGAAGCATCTCCCTACGAATCTTTTAACCCTGAATCTGAAATGATTTGGGGACAGATGCAAGTTTTATCTACTCTTAATAGTCAAGAATTTGAGTGCAATAGTTTGGCAATTATCACCACAGAGAAAGCCTTACAACCTCATTTGCCTCCCCCTAATATCTTTAGGAATTACTGCCTAAATTTGCAAATAGGCATAAACTGTAAGTCGCAAGAAATTGACGAAACATTAGTTAAATTAGGATATGATCGAGTAGCCTTAGTTGAAGTAGTAGGACAATGGAGTCGCCGTGGTGATATTATTGATATTTTTCCAGTTTCTTCAGAAGTTCCTGTGCGGTTAGAATGGTTTGGTGATGAATTAGAAAAAATCCGAGAATTTGATCCGGCAACTCAACGATCCCTAGATGAAATTGAACAATTATTATTAACTCCGACTAGCTTCAATACTATTGTAGTCAATACCATTATAGCAAATAACCAAAGCTTAGATGAGTACATATCTGAGCAAGAAAAAGAAGCCTTAGATAATTACAATTTTCCGCCTGGAATGCAACGTTTTTTGGGAATTGCTTTTCCAGAACCCGCTTCTATTTTAGACTATTTAAGTCCCAACACACTTTGTGTTTTTGATGAAATTGAGCAATGTCAGTCCCATAGCGATCGCTGGCTAGAATATATTGAAGATAACTATCAAGAACTAGAAAAACCTTTACCCAAAATTCATCGTTCTTTTGACAACTCCTTAAACTTAGCAAAAGAATTCCCTAAATTATATCTCTCAGAATTATCAGAAGTTACCAATACAGATGCCTTAGATTTATCGAGTCGTCCCATTCCTACCACACCTCATCAATTTGCAAAACTGGCTGAAATATTGCGAGGAAAACGGGAAATTTATAGCGGCATTACCTTAGATAAATATACCACTTGGTTGATTTCTGCTCAACCCTCTCGTACGGTTTCTCTACTCCAAGAACATGATTGTTCTGCACAATTTGTACCTAACCCTCGTGATTATCCTGGTATTGAGAAATCTCATATTCAAGGAACAGCCGTTGCCTTAAAATATTCGGGGTTAGCTGAATTAGAAGGGTTTATTTTACCCACATTTCGTATTGTCGTTATTACAGATAGAGAGTTTTTTGGACAGCACGTTTTAGCAACATCAGGCTATATCAGAAAACGTCGTCGCGCTGCCTCTAAACAGATTGATTTACAACAGCTTCGTCCTGGAGATTATGTTGTTCATAAAAGCCATGGTATTGGTAAGTTTTTGAAGCTAGAAAGCTTGTCTACCCGTGAATATTTAGTGCTTCAATACTCGGATGGACTTCTGAGAGTACCTGCTGATTCTTTTGATAGCTTGTCTCGTTATCGTCAGACTGGGACTAACCCTCCAGAACTCCACAAAATGACGGGAAAAAGTTGGCAAAAAGTCAAGCAAAGAGTCCGCAAAAATATTAAAAAATTAGCGGTTGATTTATTAAATTTGTATGCAAAACGCTCAAAAAATATCGGTTATACTTATCCTGTTGATACCCCTTGGCAACAAGAACTCGAAGACTCTTTTCCCTATCAACCCACCCCCGATCAATTAAAAGCAATTCAAGACGTTAAAATCGATTTGGAAAGCGATCGCTCTATGGATCGCTTAGTCTGTGGCGATGTGGGGTTTGGCAAGACAGAAGTGGCAGTTCGAGCTATTTTTAAAGCGGTTACTGGTGGACATAAGCAAGTAGCTTTTTTGGCCCCGACAACTATTTTAACTCAGCAACATTATCATACTCTAAAAGAGAGATTTGCACCCTATCCTATTAATATTGGCTTATTAAATAGATTTCGTACTATATCAGAAAAGAAAGACATTTTACAACGTTTGGCCACAGGGGAATTAGATATTGTTGTTGGGACTCATCAATTATTAGGAAAAAGCGTCAACTTCAAAAATTTAGGGTTATTAGTAATTGATGAAGAACAGCGATTTGGGGTTAATCAAAAAGAAAAAATTAAATCGCTAAAAACCCAAGTTGATGTCTTAACTTTAACAGCAACCCCTATTCCCAGAACTTTATATATGTCCCTTTCTGGAATACGAGAAATGAGTTTGATTACCACCCCACCCCCTTCTCGTCGTCCCATCAAAACTCATTTGTCTCGGTATAATGCTGATGTTGTGAGGACTGCTCTTCGTAATGAATTAGATCGGGGAGGACAAATCTTTTATGTGGTTCCTAGAGTAGAAGGAATTGAAGAAGTTGCCGCACAATTAAAACAAATGGTTCCCAGTGCCAGAATATTAATTGCTCATGGTCAAATGGATGTTAATGAGTTAGAAATGACCATGTTAGGATTTAATAATGGAGACGCTGATATTTTAGTTTGTACAACAATTATTGAATCAGGATTAGATATTCCTAGAGTCAATACAATTATCGTCGAAGATTCTCAAAAGTTTGGTCTATCCCAACTCTATCAACTGAGGGGAAGAGTGGGAAGATCTGGTATTCAAGCCCATGCTTGGCTATTATATCCTAGCAAAGCAGAACTAACAGAAACCGCTCGCCAAAGATTAAGAGCATTACAAGAATTTAGTCAACTCGGATCGGGATATCAATTAGCAACCCGTGATATGGAAATTCGTGGCGTTGGCAACTTATTAGGTGCAGAACAATCAGGACAAATGGAAGCAATTGGCTTTGAATTTTATATGGAAATGTTACAAGAAGCGATTAAAGAAATTCAAG
>JBCDDV010000592.1:0-3008 GCA_039180145.1 Cyanobacteria bacterium P01_G01_bin.49
GTCGCGAGGTGACCTCTGGAGGTCAAACCACTGGCGGGAGGTCATTACGTTCCACATAGCGCAACGACTTCAGCAAACATCTGGTGCATAACAATTTCAGAAGCAGACATATCAAAATTCCTCTTGTTTTTCCTTGGTATCTATACATATATAGGGAGAGCTTTTAAAAATAATGCACTTGGGAAATCTAGAGTAAAATAGTTAATCTCATGTCCGGTAGCATCGGAGCGTGTATAAAATTAAGGTAACAATAGGAAAAAACCTTCTGCCTTCTGCCTTCCTTCCACCAAAATCTAATTATTCAACCGGACATGATATAAATTATCCTTGTATAAATTCCCAAAATAAAGTTAGACTTTTAATGCCAGGCTTTTGAGTCCAGGCATTAAACTGTATAACTTTCCGAGGCTATGATTGTTATTGACTGTTTTTTGTAAATAATGAAAGCTAAAATGAGGTAAATTCGTTGTCAGCGAACGTGAACGCAGAGAACTTGGCACGCTCATTACAGTTTCTCTAGTTTTAAGCCATTTAGGCTGAGACTGCGGGTTTAGATGCAACAGATGGTTCAGGTGGCAACTCGACATTACCATCCACAGGAGTTAACTTCAGCTCTTCCTTTTCAGCAGCTTTATTACCAGCAATCACCTCCTCCATCGCCTCTATAAAGTGAGACTGAGTAACTCGCTTTTCAGTATCTGGCTTTTCTTCACTAGCAGCACTAACAACAGCATTCAAAACTGCCTTTTTAATATCCCGTCCAGAAATTTCATCAAACTGTTTAGCTAGTTCGGAAAAATTTACTGACTCATGGCGAGGCAACTTACTAGGAATCTGAGCTTCCCAAATTTTAGCTCTTGCTTCTTCATTGGGCAAATCTAGTTGAATGTGGAAACGAATGCGAGAAATAAAAGCTGGATCGTAGTTCTTAAGTAAGTTTGTAGTTAACCCAACCGCTCCTTGATAAGATGACAATTGCTCTAATAATATTGAGCGGGCGGAATTAATACCTGCATCCGCTGACTGACTGACTTGCTCCAGTCTTTTCCCAAAATCTCTGTCAGCTTCATTCCATACTATAAATGCGTTATGGGTTGTGGCAAATCTAAAAATCTCCTCAATAATTTTCTCAGTAACCCCCACCAACTTAGAAGCTGTGGATGGAACTTCTAAAATTTTTAATCCCAACTTATGAGCGATCGCTTCCAGCAACATACTTTTTCCAGTACCAGGAGGTCCAGAGATATTAATTGCCAGTGCCAGGTCTGTTTGATGTTTCTCAGCCATACCCCAAATATAATAGATGAGGTTATGATTTTTAATCTCACCCAGAATTCTTTTGACTTGCTGTTTAACTTTCTCTGTGGGGAAGATATAACCTTCTAGGGAATATTTTGGGTCTCTCAGATAGGGTATCAGATCGATCGCCAATTCTGAAGACTGATTAACGGGTTCTTTTTCCTCAGCGGATGGACTAGAAAAGCTTTTGCCATTACCATTAACAGAAACCTCAGCAGCAGCGTTCATAAATCTATTCAATTTTTGGTCAAGTCTTGGCATAGTTGTAGAATTTCCTTTTTGTATTTCTGGACTCGCAATGAGTAAGAACACAGCAATGCTATGTTCCTACTTTGTTAAGTAAAGGAATTAGTCAATTTGGATAATTAACCCATCGAAAAATAGTTCGCGTTTCATTTTCGCGTAAGGGTCTAACTTGGAATCTAGGGATTCTAGGAAAGGCACATTAAAAGGCAACTGAGGCAATTCAGGAGCAGCCACAAATTTCCTGAATAGAGGGGTAAAAATATTTTGGGCTGTTTTTTTCCAGCGCTGATATTCCTTGCCACTTAAATCATCATCTAAAACATAAATACAGTTGAGATTTGACTCAGGAATATTTGATTTGATTTTCAAATCTCGGTTATCAAGTTCAGGGATTTGATATTCCAGAGAATCATCGTCTTCCTCTGTTGCAAATAGCCATATTTTCAGTTTTTTCCAATCTAAGTTAGAAATTTGACGACTTTGAGCAAAGATAGGGCGAGCGATCGTATCATCAAAAAATCGGTACATTAAGTCAGAGAGAATGTACTCACCATTTTGATTTTCCCCAGGAATACCGATAATTTGCATCTGTTTGAGAATGCTATCTCGGTGGGAAGATTCATAAGTAGCGCTCAGATAAATATTCTCAGCTTTAGTTTTTCGTGGCATGATTGATTTATTACTCCTTTTTTACAGATTTTTGGATTGTAAAAGATTGTTATTTATTATCTAGTTGCCATGTAGACTTTAGCCTCCTGTCTGTTTGGTTTATTAACTCCAGAAGGTGCTGGCTCCAAATGCTTAATTACCGAGCTTTCTTGCGGTTCCCAGACTTCAACAACTGCTTGACCATTAACTACATAAAACATGAAGTAAAGTACCACAGCGTATCCAAAGTGAGTCAATATCAAAGAGGTGAGAAAAGAGAGATAAGCTACTTCAATTAAGTAGAGAATCCATTCAACAAAAGCCTGAAATATTCCGGCAAAGAAGTTCTTAACACTTTTCGATAATTTCTTTAGCCAATTCCACATAATAGAAACTGTCTCCTTTTGTGTGTTTCAGAGGTTGAAAAATCATAATTTTTGACAAGATGCAATGATGGTTTAGCCCCTGTTTTTTGCAAGTAACTAAATAGGGCGATCGCTGTTGACTTCTAAACAGTCAAAATACTTTATATTTCTTCGGCAACGTGCTGAAATGCCGAACGCTAAAAATAATCTTACAGTTTTTAGCCTCGCGGGTTAGGCCAATAATTTTTGTCCATATTTTGTTGCTCTCTAAACTTCTATATATTTATCGGGCGAGGTTAGAGAAAAATGTGCGCTATTCCAGAAAATGGAATTACTACTAAACATCATTGTTGTTCTCTAAACTTCTATATATTTATCGGGCGAGGTTAGAGAAAAATGTGCGCTATCCCAGAAAACGGAATTACTACTAAACATCATTGTTGTTCTCTA
>JBCDDV010000593.1:0-2995 GCA_039180145.1 Cyanobacteria bacterium P01_G01_bin.49
ATATGACTAGCGCGCTTCACTGTGGATGCGTGCGGGGGCGCCCGCGAAGGTCACGTTGTTCCGGCAGCCAATAATATCCCGTCCAATTCTTTTCTGGCTCAGCTTTTCAGAGTATGCTGTTGATGCTTCAGCAAATCGTCTCTCATTTAGTATTGTTTTAGGCTCATTAATTATCGGTGCGGCGATTATTTCCATAGGTTCCCAGACTCAACAATTATCATTAATTAGTAATGTTCTATTTGCCGCAGCAAGTTTATTAGGGATGTGGTTACTTATTAGTATTTTGCGTTCAGGACGGTTAAAATAGAAAGTATGAATTATCATAATGATCAAACAAGAAATCGAGAAATTCGACAGGATATTTTATCCGGACGAAAATTCTCTTTAGCTGAAGCGATTGGTAGAGAAGGGGGAAACTTTTTGAAAGGGGCATCACCCGTTCCCAAATTAGTGTAAGCAACCACCGAAATTAACACTTTTATTGCTAATAATCTTCAAGATTCTTCGGGGTCATTACAGATAGTTTTACAAACTTGGGTTACCCAAGACGAAGGAGGCGTGAGTCGGTTCTTAAATACTCCTTTAAATGCCCTGAAACAGCTACTAAAAGGGATTCTTGACAATTCAGAATTATTCTATGAATTCGCTAAACAAGTTAATTTTAAGTGGGGACAAATGTACGATAAACGCCCACATTTTCAATCTCCAGGACAATCAGCCCATCCAGAAGACGAATATAGTCATGAGTTGGTAAGAGAAAAATTGATGAACTTATTAACAACTTTGCAAAAAGAGTAAACTTCTATGACCATTGAAATTACTGTAGAAGATGAAGGCGATCGCCTAGATCGTTGGTTATCTCAAAATTTAGCAAATATATCTCGTTCCTATCTCCAAAAATTAATTGAACAAGGCAATATTTCTCTAAATAATGAAGTTTGTAAAAATAAAAAAATTAAAGTTAAATCAGGCGATCGCTTACAAATTTTTATTCCTTCTCCTCAACCCTTAGAATTACGCCCAGAAGCCATTCCCTTGGACATTTTATATGAAGATGGTTCCTTAATTATTATTAATAAATCTGCTGGACTCGTTGTTCATCCTGCCCCTGGCCATGAAACAGGAACGCTAGTTCATGGGTTACTTTATCACTGTTCTAATTTAGCTGGAATTGGTGGGATAAAACGCCCTGGTATTGTCCATCGATTAGATAAGGATACTACTGGCGCAATTGTCGTTGCAAAAACAAATTTCGCCCATCAACATTTACAAGCACAAATTAAAAACAAAACTGCCAAAAGAGAATATTTAGGAATCGTTTATGGTGTTCCTAACAATAAACAAGAATCAGGAGAAAATCTAGGGAGTGGAACCATTAATTTACCCATTGGTCGTCATCCCATTGATCGGAAAAAAATGGCCGTGGTTCCCATAGAAAAAGGGGGAAGAGAAGCAGTTACCCATTGGCAAACTTTAGAAAGATTAGGCAACTATACGTTAGTGCAGTTTCGTTTAGAAACCGGAAGAACCCATCAAATACGAGTTCATAGTAGTTATATTGGTCATCCCGTTGTTGGTGACCCTTTATATAGTTCAAATCGTTCCTTTAGAGTCAATTTATCAGGACAAGCATTACACGCTTATCAGCTAAGTTTAGAACACCCAATGACAGGAAAAATTATCGAAGCGATCGCACCTTTGCCTACTGAGTTTAGTAAACTTTTAAATGCTTTACGACACCAGATGAAATCAGGTTGATTATCAATTTTCCCTGATTTTATTGTAATATAATAAGCTGGGTTAAAAACAATTTCGTCTTTTTCCTCAAATACTTTTTAAACAGGAGTTTCCGAACCGAATGCAGCAACCAATGACTGCGGATAGACCGCAACCAAAAGTAGTGGATCTGCCCTTTACTTTACAAGATGTCAAAAATGCAATTCCTGCCTATTGTTTTGAATCTTCTGCCCTCAAGTCCCTTACTTATTTTGTTTGGGACGTTTTTGTTGTTTGTGTTCTTTATGCGATCGCTCATTACTTAGATTCTTGGTTTTTTTGGCCAATTTTTTGGGTAATTCAAGGAACCATGTTTTGGGCCTTATTTGTGGTAGGACATGATTGTGGACATGGCTCATTTTCTCGCTACAAATGGTTGAATAATCTCATTGGACATTTATCTCATACTCCTATTTTAGTCCCGTTTCATGGCTGGCGAATTAGTCACCGTACTCATCACAAAAACACAGGAAATCTTGAGACAGATGAAAGTTGGTATCCCATTGCAGAAAGTAAATATAAAGAGATGCAATGGATTGAAAAATTGGTTCGTTTTGAACTAATTTTATTTCTTTATCCCCTCTACCTATTTAAGCGTTCTCCAGGTAGAAAAGGCAGTCATTTTGATCCGAAAAGTTCCTTATTTCGCCCTTCTGAAAAATGGGACGTTCTTACCAGTACCATTTGCTGGACAGTGATGTTTAGCCTACTCTGTTTTCTAACTTATCAATGGGGCTTCTTGTGGCTATTAAAATATTATCTTGGGCCTTATGTCGTCTTTGTTGTCTGGTTAGATTTAGTGACTTTTTTACACCATAGTGATCCTGAGATTCCTTGGTATCGAGGTAAAGATTGGTATTTCTTGAAAGGAGCTTTATCCACTATCGATCACGATTATGGATTTATCAATAATATCCATCATAATATCGGAACTCATGTGGCGCATCATATCTTTTTAACCATGCCTCATTACCATTTAAAGGCTGCTACGGAAGCAATTAAACCTGTTTTGGGAGAATATTATCGTCAGTCTGATCGTTCCATTGTTGATGCCTTTATTCGTGGTTACAAAAACTGTCATCTTGTTCCCGATGAAGGGGGTAAAGTTTATACCAAACCAAGAAATTGGTAAATAAGTCTAATGTAGCGAAGGCAAGCGGTGAGTAATTATTCAGCCATAAATTATTATTACTTGTTACCTACCTAAGCAGGCTCTTTG
>JBCDDV010000594.1:0-2994 GCA_039180145.1 Cyanobacteria bacterium P01_G01_bin.49
TATTACCTACTGATTCTGCTAGTAATTCAATCGCTTTAGGGGTTAACTTTACCTCTATTTTTTGAGCAACTTCTGCGACTTTTTTGATTAATTCATCAGTTTTCCAAGGAGGGATCGGAGAATATTCTTTGACTTCTGCATATTTCTCCAATAATTTTGTTGATTTTAATCGTCTATCTGGCTTTTTACTCGAAGTTAACAAGAGATGGGAAGTTTCAGGCATTGCAGGTAACACTCGTTGTAGTTGCTGAAGATTCTCTTCAGAACATTGTTGACACAACGTAGACTCTACCACCCATATTAGTCTACCCCCCATGCCAAAAACGGCTGTCATCGCCTGGTTTAAAGCGTTACTTGTCGCATCTGGCTGCTCACCAGCAATTTTGTCATAATTAAACTGAATCCAGTTAGGATCAACTATTTTATTTTGTAAGGTTTTAACAGCTTGGGCGATCGCAAAATCATCTTCCCCCCAAAAAAAATAAATGCTCATATTTTTACTTTTGATATTATCAATAAATCTTTATAGAAAAATCTTGTAAAATCAGAGAAGATAAAAAGATCAGAGTTGTAACATAATTAGAGGCAGTTAATTTGGACGAAACATATCAAACCTATGTTAATCGGGTGGCTTCTCTTACTGTCCCCGCCGCTTACAAAACTCAGCTTAAGAATATCCAAAAATCTCCCAAATTTCAAGACAGACAGCCTGTTTCTTTTCCTGGTTATACTATCTTAACCCCTCCCTATCAAGATGATCTAATTAATCAAGCTTTTTATGAACAACTAACTTTAACCCAGCAACAATTAATTGCAAAAATTGAACCCAAAATCTTAATTCCTGTTCCACCAGAAAGTTTTCATCTGACAGTTGCTGATTTAATTTGGAATGATAGTTATCGAGAAGCTATCAAAAATGATGAAAATTTTGATCATAAAATTAAAGAGGGAATTGGAGAAAGCTTTAAAAACTATCAACAACTTAATCAAGAAGCTGGTGAAATTGATTGGCAAATTGTTGGGTTATTAGTATTTCCAAGAGCGTTGGTAGTAGGATTAGTTCCGTGTAATGAATTTTCTTATGGTAAAATTGCTCAAATCAGGCAAACTATTTATCAAAATGAAGCATTAATGGCTTTAGGAATTGAACAACAATATTATTTTACGGCTCATATTACTTTGGGGTACTTTGATAAAATTCCTTTGGAACTAGATGCTAATTTTTTAGAAAGTGTTCTGTTATCTTTTAACGATCAATGGTTAGAAAAAGATCCACAAGTTTTGAGAATAAAAGAGGTTGAATTAAGGAAATTTGAAGACATGATGAATTATTTATCCTCTTCAAATAATCCTAGTGTTAGGCTTTGATAAGAGAAAACAAGAGTAATAATTTAAAACCAATTTTTTGAGAAGAGGTGATGAAAACTATAGCAATTCTCGAACTCGTGAAGTACACTCAATCAACAATAAACAATTGACCAAAGCTAAACTTGTACCTCATAACTATGAGAAACGCTATATCAAAATACTTAGTAATACTTAGATTGTGAAATAACAATGACTTTTACTGACTCCTATCCCTCACGTTACAAAATTTTAGGTAAAATTGGCCAGGGTCAATTTGGTCAAGTTTATTTTGCTATTCATCGTAAAACCGGAGAGTTTGTCGCTTTAAAAAATTTAGGTAAAGGATTTCCGACTAATCTATTTTTGAGAGAATTTTCCTATTTAATTAGTTTACGTCATCCCAATATTGTTGCTTGTCAAACGATTGAGCATCATAAGAAAGGACGTTATTTAGTCATGGATTATTGTGAGGGTGGTACTCTTCGCAATTTAATGGATGCTTCGGGACAATTAAGTTTAGAAATGCGCTTAAGCTTAATTACCGATATTTTAGCAGGGTTAGAAGAAGCTCATCAACATAATATTATTCATTGTGATATTAAACCTGAAAATGTTTTGCTAAGCTTAACAACCCAAGGATGGACAGCAAAAATCACCGATTTCGGCATTGCTAAAATAAGCCAAGAAAGTACCAATTTTCAATCAGGTAGTGGTTATACAGGATCACCTGCTTATATGGCCCCAGAACGCTTTTACGGTAAGTATTCTGAGCGTTGTGATCTCTATTCAGTAGGAATTCTTTTGTATGAGTTAATAGTAGGAGAACGCCCATTTTCAGGGTTACCTGGTGATTTAATGCTAGCTCATCTTAATCAGCGAATTAAAATCCCTGATAGCATTTCTGATAGCTTAAAAAAAATTATTGGCAAAGCATTAGAAAAATTACCAAAGCGGCGATTTTCTTCAGCCAAAGAAATGTTAGAAACTATTAACGTTGTCAAGGAAGAAATTAAGCCTTTATCTACTGGATTTTTCAATTTTTCGGCTTCTATTTCAACAGCGGTTACTTCAAATTTTTGCATTGCAGAACCTTTTGAAACTTTGATTACTCATCTAGCTGCAAATGATGAGCAGATTTATGTCGGAATGGGGAAAAAATTGACTTATTTTAATTATAGTCTTTCACCTTTTCTAGTCCAAATTCAAAGACAAGTCCAAATCTTTTTACCTCAAAAGATAACAAAGATTGAATTGAAGTCTTCTAATTGTTTTATTTTAACTCAAAATTTACAGCAACAGATTTCTAGATATTCACTTTATTGTTTTGCTCCAAATCCCCTCTCGACTTCTACTTTGGTCTCCCGTTCTTTGTTTTCGATTAATGTTGCTCAACTGATTACTGCTATTGATTTTCAAGGAAAATGGTTAGCTACGATATCTTTGACTGATAAAGAGCAACCTAATGCCTATTTTCAAGTATTTAAGTTACCGAATTTATCTCCGTTTCATTCAGCAATTTTTTGTCCAATGCCTTCTCAATTAATTGCTTTAGATAACCGTTATTTATTGGCTATTTTTACTGATAATTTTCACAAAAAGAAAAAAAGTTTTTTATATTTCTTTAATTGCAAAGGGTATTTTATTAAA
>JBCDDV010000595.1:0-2994 GCA_039180145.1 Cyanobacteria bacterium P01_G01_bin.49
AAAAATATTGATACAGGAATGTGACTAGAACGGATGGCGCAAATATTGCAAAAAGTCCCTAATAATTATGAAACCGATCTCATTTTTCCCATCATTGAAACATCAGCAAAAATTGCGGGAATTAAGTATAAAAAAGCAGATGAAAAAATCAAGGTATCTTTGAAGGTTATCGGAGATCATGTGCGTTCAGTTGTTCACATGATTGCTGATGGGATTACGGCCTCAAATACGGATAGAGGATATGTTTTACGTCGCTTAATTCGTCGTGTCGTTCGTCATGGTCGCCTAATTGGAATTGAAAGACAATTTATTAATCAAGTCGCTGAAACTGCTATCCAACTTTCTGAAGATGCTTATCCTCAAGTAAGGGAAAGAGAAAGCTTTATCAAAGGAGAATTAGAACGAGAAGAATCAGCCTTTTCAAAGACATTGGAAAGAGGAGAAAAACTACTAGCGGAAATTATCAGTAAAACTAAGAAGAAAGGACAAATTTCAGGGGTAGATGCTTTCACTTTATATGATACTTACGGCTTCCCTTTTGAATTAACTCAAGAAATTGCAGAAGAAAGTAATTTAACTGTAGATGTTGATGGCTTTGAAGTAGAAATGAAAAAGCAGCAGGAACGGTCAAAAGCTGCTCACGAAACGATTGATTTAACCGTACAAGGTAGCTTAGATAAATTAGCAGAACATATTCATCCGACAGAATTTATTGGCTATGCTGACCTACAATCAACCGCTAAAGTTGAAGCCGTTTTAGTTGAAGGAAAAACAGTTGATAAAGCTAAAGTAGGAACCGATATTCAAGTGGTATTAGATCGAACCCCATTTTATGGAGAATCAGGGGGACAAATCGGCGATCGCGGTTATTTAACGGGAGATAATTTGGTAATTCGTATTGAAGACGTACAGAAAGAATCGGGAATTTTTATACATTTTGGACGCATAGAAAGGGGAAGTATTACTGTTAAGGATACGGTCACAGCGACAATTGATCGTGCTTGTCGTCGTCAAGTTCAAGCTAATCATACAGCAACCCATTTATTGCAAGCAGCTTTGAAAAAAGTTGTTGATAATTCCATCTCTCAAGCAGGTTCCTTGGTTGACTTTGATCGACTGCGATTTGACTTTAATTGTCCCCGCGCCATAACATCGGATGAGCTACAACAAATTGAAGATTTAATCAATACTTGGATCGCAGAAGCTCACGATACACAAATATCAATTATGTCTCTAGAAACAGCGAAAGAAAAAGGGGCGATCGCTATGTTTGGAGAGAAATATGGGGCAGAAGTTCGGGTGATAGATGTGCCTGGGGTTTCGATGGAATTATGTGGAGGAACTCATGTTAAAAATACTGCCGAAATTGGGTTGTTTAAAATTATGTCAGAAAGCGGTATTTCTTCAGGCGTTAGACGCATTGAAGCTGTCGCTGGCCCCGCAGTTTTAGAATATTTAAAAGTAAGAGAAACTGTGGTTAAAGATCTCTGCGATCGCTTTAAAATTAAACCCGAAGAAATTAGCGATCGCATTACGGCTTTACAGTCTGAATTAAAAAGTACCCAAAAAGAATTAGAAGCAGTCAAACAAGACCTTGCTGTGACTAAATCTGATCAATTATTAAACGAAGCAGAATCAGTAGGAAACTTCAAAATATTAGTATCAAATATGGGTGAAATGGAAGCCAAAGCATTACAAACTGCGGCGGAAAGATTACAGCAGAAATTAGGAGAAGGGGCGGTTATTTTAGGATCAATTCCCTCTGAAGGAAAAGTCAGTTTAGTGGCTGCATTTAGTCAAAAAGTTTACAAAGATCAAAAGCTACAAGCAGGTCAGTTTGTTGGTGAAATTGCTAAGATATGCGGTGGTGGTGGTGGTGGCCGTCCTAATCTAGCACAGGCAGGAGGAAGAGATCCGAGTAAATTGCAAGAAGCGTTATCAACCGCAAAGCAGCAGCTAGTAGAAAAATTACACTAGCTAAAGTTAAGATAACAGTAAACCATTAATTAAGTCCTCTAACACTTTCTAGATAACTTAATTAATGGTTTTTTCTACTCATCACAGAAAAATAATCGATCAGGAATTCAAGAAATGAGATTTATCAAAACCTGTTAGTGGGTACTCGATAAACGAGGACTATAGGCATTTTGATTAATTTCTGGCTGGCTGGTTGTTGGTGGTGCCGCAGGAGAAGCAGACTCACCTTGTAGTACCTCTGAATTAAACCGATAACCCACGTTCCGCACTGTTTGAATTAAACTAGGTTGGCGGGGATCAGTTTCAATTTTCTTACGCAGAGAAAGCACGTGAGTATCAATGGTTCGGGGATTATCAATTGCTTCTGGCCAAGCTCTTTGTAGTAATTCTGCGCGACTGAGGGGACTGCCTTCTGCTTGAGCGAGAACGTATAATAAACTAAATTCTTGTGGGGTTAAATCGATGAAATCTCCTCGAAATTGCACGCGACGTTGCACTAAATCAATCTTTAAATCCCCATAATCAAGATATAAAGGCGCAGAGGCAACCCGTAACCGTCGGATGAGGGCTTCAACCCGCGCCATAAATTCTTGCATCCCAAAGGGCTTAGTCAGATAATCATCCGCTCCGGCATTCAGTCCTTTGACAATATCTTTTTCTGTGTTGCGGGCTGATAAAATGAGAATCATCGATTGTCGTTGCTGATGGAGCCATTGGCACAATTCCATGCCATCTCCGTCAGGAAGATCAGAGTCGAGAATAACTAAGGCAGGTTGACGATGAGCAAACGCATTACGAGCTTGATGCAGATTAGCACATTGCTGAGCCATGTAACCGGCTTGCTGTAAATGCCAACCTAATAATGAGCGTAAGTGAGGGTTTGCCTCAACAATAGCAATGTAAATCAGACTCACCTTAGTTTTTGTCCTTCTCATTTAACACCCCTCAGCGTAACAGAGACAATGTCAAGAATTTGTAACATTGGCTACGGCGTTTGTCGGCAGTTCCTAAGAAAAC
>JBCDDV010000596.1:0-2994 GCA_039180145.1 Cyanobacteria bacterium P01_G01_bin.49
CCTAAAACAATTTCCGGTTTGCCATCTCGGAGAATCATTGTCGGAGACATCATTGAAGAAATACGGCGATCGCCAGGCCAAGTATGAAAACCTAACGGGTTTAAATCTGCTTCTCCCAACATATTATTTAACATAATGCCTGTATTGGGAATCACATAAGATGATCCTTCCCCATTAGAATTCGTAACGCTAGCGGCGTTGCCTTCTCCATCAATTACACTAATATGGGTGGTACTTCCCCATTTATTCATGGTTTGGTTTAATTCATTTTGAGACGCGACTAAGTTTTTGGAACTTAAAAATTGCTCAATAATGTCGTCTTGATATAGATATTGATCATAACTTTTTTCCCTAACTTCATTGGTTAACGCCATCACTTTGGTTAACAATTTTATATGATCAGAATTTCCCCATTCTAACCTTTCAAACGAAAATTTTTCTAATAGTTTCAAGGTATAAGCCATTAAAATTCCTCCGGAACTAGGAGGAGGATTTGTTAATAATTCGTAGCCCCGATAAGTAAATTTAAGAGGCTTTCTTTTAATGACTCGATAATTAGTTAGATCAGCTAAACTAAGATGACCCCTTTGACCAACATCTCTCTCAATTTGATAGCCGATTTCACCTTGATAAAACTCTTGAACGCCTTTTTGATTAATTGTTTCTAGAAAGTTGGCAAAATCTCTATTTTTTCCAATTTGATCAACGTCTAACAGGGTATTGTTGGCTGTATAAATTTTTTGAGACTCTGTTGAAGCAGTTAAAATAGGTTCTAATATTTCAAACGTGAAGCGATTATAAGGTGTAATTTGATAACCATTTCTGGCATAATTAATGGCCGGTTCTGACACCACAGAAAAGGGCAAGCTACCTAATTTTTGATGCACTTCAAACAGTCCCATTAAAGTTCCAGGAACTGCAATAGATCCTAAACCAACATGAAATACTTGAGTGGCACCACCAAAATTAACATTAACAGGATAAAAATCTAACTGATCAAGGGGCTTTTTTTGTCGGGGGGTTTGACAAAAAAAATCAAATAAAATGCTTTTGTTATCGTAAGTATGGGCTAATAAAAAGCCACCACCGGCCGCAGACGTTAGAGGAGATTCAACCACAAAAGAGGCTAACATCGCAGCGATCGCTGCATCAAACGCATTACCCCCCAACTCAAAAATAATCTGACCAGCTTCTGCTGTTTTAATATGTCCAGCAGCAATTGTGCCACGAGTTTTTTGCCCCATTAATGCCTCAAGTCTATCTGATATCTTTCCTTAATTAAGATCTCGCTCCGGCAACCGCATTTTCTTTGGCAGCTGAACCTTGAGTTCCCAACTGAATCAATTCAATTTTATAGCCATTGGGATCTTCAACAAAGGCAATAACAGTTGTTCCGTGTTTCATAGGGCCAGGTTCTCGTGTAATTTTACCCCCCTGTTCCCGAATTTTTTCACAGGTTTCATAGATATCATCGATGCCAATGGCAATGTGTCCATAAGCATTTCCCAGTTCATAGGAATCCACACCCCAATTGTAGGTTAATTCAATGACAGCCGTATCAGATTCCTCGCCGTATCCAACAAATGCTAGGGTAAATTTTCCCCCTGGATAATCTTTTTGACGGATTAATTTCATTCCCAAGATATTACAATAGAATTCCAAGGATTCTTCGAGATTTTTGACTCTTAACATGGTATGTAGAATACGCATTATTAATTTTTCTCCGTAATTTTTATTAATTGATCTTTGTCGATATTCTAACCAACAATTTTTCCATTGGTCTTTATATTATCATCTGCAAACCAAATTTTTTGCTGAGGAACAGGTAAGGGAATACCTTGACGATCAAATTCAACTTTTAAGCGACGACGAAATTCTCTAGCAACATCCCATTGTTTAAGGGGTTTTGTTATGATCCAAACCCGAATAATTAGTCCTCTTGCCTCAAAATTATCGACCCCTAATATTTCTGGTTTTTCTAAGATACAATCTCGCCAAACAATATCTCTGCGCATTGCTTCTGCTAAATCTTTGATAATTTTTAAGGCTTGATCAATATCTGTATCATAAGCAACGGGAATATTTAGATCAGCCCTTGACCACTTACTCGAAAGATTAGCAACAATTTTGACTTCACTGTTAGGAATAGTAATTAATCTTCCTTCTGGATCGCGCAATTGTGTTACTCGTAAATTGATATTTTCAACTAATCCTCCAAAACTCTCAACTTGAATGACATCCCCAAGGGCATATTGATCTTCAAGAATAATAAAAAAGCCATTAATTGCGTCTCGAATCAAGTTTTGAGAAGCAAGAGAAATACCAACGCCTAAAATTCCTAAACCAGCTAATAAAGGCGCGACATTAATACCAATGACAGACAGTCCTATAATAATACCTGTCCCTACCCAAATTACAGTGACAATACTTTTTGAAACCATTGAAATAGTTGTCACTCTTAAATGTAATCGTTGGTTTTCACGAAAATCAAGCAATTCACGAGCCATGAAAGCAGAGGTGAACTTAGCAATTAATGCGTAACTTAGGCGAATAATGAGATAAGTTCCCAGACTAACAATTCCCAATCTTGCAGGGATTCTTAGTAAAGTAAATAACCAAACTTGTGCAATTCTTGTGTAGGGAAATAGTCCTAATATAAGTAAACTTCCCCCTAACCAAGTTCCTACTTGTGCTAACTGTAAAAGACGATATTGAACCTCTTTAATATTCCACTGTTGTCGACGAGTCAGTATCATGGATATGGGCTGATCAGTTCTTTCTTCGGCCACTTTTTCTTGAGAAAATTTTAAGTAATTAATTTGACGACGAACGATAACGTTAATAATTAGCGTTCCGCCTAAAATCCCAACTGCAATTAACCCCTGAATGGCTAAATTTTCAAGCTGACGTTCTTTTTTTGCTTGCTTCAATCCTGGTTCTAATTGTTAAATAATATTGGCTGCTTTGGTATCAGCATCAATTCCTTCGTTTTTC
>JBCDDV010000597.1:0-2991 GCA_039180145.1 Cyanobacteria bacterium P01_G01_bin.49
AGCTGATAGCAAGTTAAATCACTACTCTAAAAAGCTTAAATTAATAAAGGAGAATAACCCCCAAAATCTTCTAGTGGAAGTAGCCTTTTTCCATTGATTCGGAACCAGTACGAACTTGGATATAATCGTTTGATTATTTTAGGGAGCAACCTTGCATTAGCCAAAGGGAAAGGCAATAGGCAAGCCATTTTTCTCAACTTTCTACTCGTAAAAGGTGTCTAACCGCTGGAGGGTAATTTCCAAGGGGCGTTTAGTCGCCAGGCATCCAAAGCGTCAAAGCCGTTAGGAGAAAATCGCGAATATTTATGAAAACTAACTTGGAATCGATTGACGAGTTCATTCCTTCTGAAAGTTAGGGGAATCTATATAAAGTAACAGTGATTTCTCGGTAATCAGGGAACTAAGGAAGCGGATTATCTTCCCTAAAAATATGGACAAATTCTCTCAAGAAAGCAGGTTGGCTTTAGGTACTACTTACGTAGAAACACTGAATTAATTGCCTCAAGAAACGGGTTAGCTTTAACCAAGATGCTTAATTGAGTCGTCAAAGCTCTAAAAAAAGGAGGTTAACGAGTGTGTATTAACGGAGAATTGACTTTGGCCAATTATTCTGAGCTTAATTAGCAACAAAGGATGAACTTCCATCAAATCTTACCCATTAGGTGTTGGATGTGAAAGCATAACCCCGCGGACTCGTGGGAGCGAGTGGGGTTGCACCACTACTGAACAAGATGATCCTTTTTGAGCTAGTGTCTCACTTTAGCCTTTTTCTGGGACAGTTTTTTCTCAACTCATTACTAAATCTTTATCAGAGGCGATCAATAATTTGAGCACCAACCATCGTAAAATCTGCTATCTTAATAAGCAATTTTAAGTTGTCAACAATGATCATGAAAAAACTTTTTACAGCTACTTTTCTTGCCAGTGCATTGTCGTTGATTCCTAATTCAGTTAAAGCCTCGACAATAGGAGGAAGTTTTGTGTTTACTTCCTCAACTGAGTTTGGCCAAATCTTTAATGGACTGGCTACGTTTGAGTTTGATAATGATACGGGAAATGGGACAGCATTTTTTACTCTCAATGGAGAAATCGGTGCTGGTGAACAACCACTAACAATGAGTAATTTATCAGAAGATCTGCTCATATTAACTTTTGACGATGGAATTGTAGAAGGAATTGTTGGCAATGGTGGAGGAGTTACTAACGAAGAGGGAATGTCTATCGGAACAGTTGATGATGTAGTTGCTGTCAAAGTCCCTGAAGATACATCTGTTGTTAGCTTTCTAGCATTTAGTGTTCTCGGATTTGGATATATTTCCAATAAGAGAAAAAGGCATTTCTAATGTGCAATAGTGAGATTTTTTTTGAGCGTATGTCATCAGAAATCTCATGCAGATTAAAATGCAACTAGCGCATCTGTTGTTGGTCTTCGGGAAAGATAGAGCTGGTTACTGATTGTACCCATCGTTGTACTTTCGGCTCTTTAGCTAACTCTAGTTCGTTGAAAATACGGAATATAGTTCAAAAACCTTGAATTTAAAAGTAATTAATAAATATTTTTGGTTTTAGTGACTTATCAAATAACCTAAATCTTATTTTCTTATAGACAAGTTTGTCGTTTTTCACGAATCAAATCCGATTGCTATATCTATTAAAAAAAGATCAAGAAAAAGCAGATGGGACGTCGAGTCTACAAAACTGATTTAACCGACCAATAATGGGAGTTGCTCAAACCCTTGTTGCCAGCCGCTAAATCCGAGAAAGGTAGAGGCAGGAAAAGACAGGTAGATTTAAGAGAAGTTGTCAATTAATATCGTTGCTGCTGGTGTTTCTGAACAGCATGGAACACAAATTTCCTTTAAAACATTTTTGAGATATGGATTACCCGTCATGGGAATGCAATTAATCGTTGCTGCCATCTATGTTGTGATTTTTTTTCTTAGATGAGGTGCTTTAGTCAGAGCAAAAGCTTGTTCCTATTCTAAAACTTTTGAATTCTCGTCTACAATAAAAAGTGGATTCATTGGGATATGTTATGGAATGGCAAGAAATTTCAGGCGGTTCAGTTCTCATTCCGAGACACCCCATTGCCGTTATTCACTTTCTTGGGGGTGCCTTTGTGGGAACTGCACCTAACCTTACCTATCGTTGGTTACTCGAACAACTAGGAAAGGAAGGCTACGCTGTTATAGCGACTCCTTTTGTGAATACTTTAGAGCATTTAGCGACCGCCCGTAGTGTTCTCAACCGCTTTGAAAATATTTTAGATCGTCTACAAACCAATAACCGTCTTGGACAAAGTTATCTTCCTATTTATGGCATTGGTCACAGTATGGGCTGTAAACTTCATTTATTAATTGGTAGTCTTTTTTCGGTTGATAGGGCTGGTAATATTTTAATGTCTTTTAATAATTATCCCGTCAAACGAGCCATTCCTTTTCTAGAGCAAATTGATCTTGATAATTCTTTAAATTTAGAGTTTACACCTTCCCCCGATGAAACTAAGTTAATAATTGCCAAAAACTATGAAATTCGCCGCAACTTATTGATTAAATTTACCAAGGATACTATTGATGAAACGATGATATTAACCCCTGTCTTACAAGATAAGTTTCCTAGTATGGTCGCTTTACAAACTTTATCCGGTAATCATTTAACTCCCCTCGGACAAGAAATAAATTGGCAACCTGGAGAAGTATTTACCCCTTTTGATGCCGTTGGTCAATGGGTAAAACAAAGTTTATCTCGTGATTTATATGGACTGAATAAGGAAATTTTACGCTGGTTAAATCCTGGGAAAATTGTTTGAATTTAAAGAAAAATAACCCTTATTTCTGCTGATCTTAAGTATTTAACGTCTTTTCCAACTTGCGACTGGTGAAAGACATAAAAGAACAAAATAGCCAATAAATAGCAGCAATAAATAAATAAACTTCACCATCATAGCCAATAAATTTAGGGTTAGCTAAAATAGAGCGAGAAATTCCTAAT
>JBCDDV010000598.1:0-2989 GCA_039180145.1 Cyanobacteria bacterium P01_G01_bin.49
CCAAGCCTTACTCCCCTTAGCACCACTAACCGCGAGCGAACAACCAAGAAGACTACTCGAACAAGTTGCCCAAAAAGTTAGTCAAGTAGCTATCGAACAGCGATCTGAAACCGCAGCCTACGCAGAAATTCTAGCGGGGTTAAAATATGAGAAAGAGTTAGTCAAGCAACTATTTCAGGAGAGAATAATGAGAGAGTCCGTAATTTACCAGGAAATTCTACAAGAAGGAGAGCAACTAGGAGAGCAACGAGGAAAGCAAGCTGAAGCGCGATCGCTCATCCTGCGACTACTAACCAAAAGAGTAGGAGAACTGTCCCCAGAAGTGCGATCGCAAATAGAAAGTCTTTCTCTAGAACAATTAGAAAATCTCGGCGAAGCTTTGCTCGACTTTGGCAGTATGTCAGATTTACAGAGTTGGCTAGAAAATAAGTAACATTTGATGGCGACCTCTATGTTCTACAAGAACCGCATTTGATACATTAATTTTCAATCAAAAAGCGATCTCCCTCATCTAGAAAAGCGATCGCCCTTTCCCGTTCAAAAGTAAACAAACTTCGCTCAAACATAGGGTTCCTAAAGCCTAAAGCCTAGAGCCTAGAGCCTAAATTAACCAAAAATAAAATCACTTTCAGTTAAGCTGCTAGCTGCTACACCCCTTAAGATAGCTAAATCCGAATCATTAACCACAATTAAGGCATCACCTCCACTGTTGGTAATACTCACGTCCTCAAAGCCAATACCCAATCCTGCCAGACCGATAACATCTTCACTCCTTGTAAAGTCAGTAATAACATTAGCTGATTCAGGAATCTCAGCAGATGCAATCCAGAAAGAGTCAGCACCAGCACCACCAGTAATGATGTTATCTCCTCCAGAAGTAGCAAAGAAACTGTCATCTCCTGCTCCACCAAAAAGGCGATCGCTTTGCCCTAAAATCAACCTATCATTACCACTTCCACCATAGATCCGATTATCCCCATTGCTATTATTCAATAAACTATCGGGGGGAGTACGATGTAGCGTTGCCTGTTCGTAATCATAAGCCAACCCTAGCAACTCCGCTTCGCTGTAGGGTAATCCCGAAAATTCCAAGCCTACAGGTAAACCCTCATCAGTAAAGCCAGCAGGAACGACAATCCCTGGCAAACCAGCAATAGAAGTAAAAGAATTATCAGCTTCGGGCAGTGTTTCCCCAATCAAAGGAGCGGTCACGGTTTTCATAGGGTAAACTATAGCGTCTAAATCTAGTTCTTCCATAATCTCTATGGTCGCATTACGCAAAAATTCCCTGCGAGATAAACGCTCTAGATAATCTTCATTATCTTCTAGAGACTCAACGGATTCAGAAAAGATCAGGCTATTGCCCAAACTGGGTATATATCGACCATCTTCAATAATGTCTTCTAAAGTTTCAACTGGTGCATCATCGCCTAAGCTAGCTAAATAATCATTAAGAGCAAATTTAAACTCAAAGCTGCTGACGCGAGCATCATCAAGGAAATCAAACAGGTCAAATCCCAAACTAACATCATCGATAATTATTGCTCCTTCTGCTTCTAGATCGTTAATGGCATCGTCAATTATGGCTAAAGATTCTTCGTGAATCTCTCCCGAACGAAATAAATCCCCAAATACACCAATACGCTTTCCTGACAAAGCAGTGGTACTTAAAAAGCTGGTGTAGCCATCTTCGGGTATATTATCCAAACTAGCTTCAGTTACAGGGTTATTTTCATCAAAACCAGCAATTATATCTAGTGCGATCGCTCCATCGGTAACGGTACGGGATAGAGTCCCTACTCGATCTTGAGTAAAGGAAAGGGGTACTACACCATCGCGACTAACTAAGCCTTCAGTAGGAACAATACCCACTAGATTATTATTAGCTGCGGGATTTCTAATGGAAACTCCTGTTTCCGTTCCCAAACCCAAAGTAGAGAAGTTAGAGGCGATAGCAGCAGCAGTACCCGCACTAGAACCCCCAGGAACTCTATCTAGGGCATAGGGATTCAGAGTTTGTCCTCCTAACAAGCTCAGTCCCCGTACTCCTCTAGCAAATTCATCTAAGTTGGTTTTTCCTAAGATAATTGCTCCAGCATCTCGCAGTTGTTCTACTACAAAAGCATCATCGGGGGGAATGGAGTTTTCAAAGATTACAGAACCTGCTGATGTGGGTAAATCAAAAGTATCGATATTGTCTTTGATTAGGATGGGAATACCATGTAAAGGACTCCTCGTACCAGAGGTTTGACGCTCTTCATCAAGAGCGATCGCTGTAGCTAGAGCATCGGGATTGAGAGTAATAATTGAATTGATAGCAACACCCTGTTGGTCAAATGCTTCAATACGTTCTATATATTGCTCTACTAATTCTTCTGAGGTTAAAGTTCCCTCATCAAAAGCTTGATTGAGTTCAGTTATGGTAACTTCTTCGACGGGGAAAGTTGCTGTGGGGGAAAGATTGAAAGAAAGATCGATTAGATCGTCTCCTTCACCTGCAAAAATTAACTGGTTGCTGCCTTGTACTTCGATAACATTTGGCTCAACAGAACCAAAAACAGGCTCAAGGGAGGGAGTTTGGGGGGTGGGTATTGGAACTGTTACCCCATCGGCATCTTCAATGGTTATAGTTACAGCACCAGCATTTTCATCGACTGAATATTCTTCGCTTGGTTCGACAATAAAGGTTATATTTTGAGGGCTATCGGGGTCGCGATCGTCTAAAACTGGGGTGGTAATGGTTCCTGTTTGAGCGTTTAGCAGCACTGTAAAGCCACTGATATCGTCATTGACGCTTACTAGCTGTAGATTATCAAACTGGGTTGTTAATAAATTAAACTGTCCTAAAGCATTTGCGACATCGCTATCAAGACTGACGAGTAAACCTTCATTGGGTATTGGTTCGCTGGAAGTTAGGGTAATAATTAATTGAGTTGCTGACTCTTCTGTGAGTAGAGAAGGTGTCGCATTAATACTAATTGTCATAATA
>JBCDDV010000599.1:0-2985 GCA_039180145.1 Cyanobacteria bacterium P01_G01_bin.49
AATTGGTTTCTTCTTATTACAAAATGCTGGCGTTTCTGCACAGTCTGCTCAAGTTCAAGAAACTCTCAATGGTTACACGGCTGAAGATGCCGTAATTTCTGATAGTCCCATTGTGCCTAATCACTTAACAATTCGTGAATTTGTTAACGATTACGTTATCGGTAAAAATCAATGGAGAAAGTTTCTAGTTGTTAATGATGAAGGAACTTTATCCGGTGTTTTGAATGTGGAAGAGTTGAAAAAGGTTTCAACTTCTGACTGGACTGAGGTGAAGATTTCAGAGATTATGGAACCTGCCAAAGATATTATTACCATTCCGTCTAATCAGTCCTTATTAGAAGTGGCAAAAATGCTCGAAGATGATCCTCTAAAACAACTGACAGTCATTCGAGAAAATGGGGCGGTTGTTGGCTTACTAGAAAAGGCTTCTATCATCAAATTATTGCAAAAAAATAATCAAACTCAAGCTGCTTAGATGGTAAGGTGGGCATAGCCCGCCTTTTTTTAATCATGTTACATGATTATGTGTATAAATATAACACCTATTCTTCAACTACAAATCTTATAAAAATTGATGACTGTAATCAGAAATCGACTCTTGTTTTGAAAAGTTAATCGGTGATTTAACAGGCGCATATTTTGTTAGAATTAACCTGTAACATCAATTAGTTTATGAAATTATCGAAATAGAGAAAATCACTAAAACGATTCGGATGTAGACACATTATGAACAGGATCATCAAGATATAATTATCAAAAAAATTAATTGAAACATTTGACTTAATTCCTCAGTCTTTAAATAAAGGAGTCAAAAAAAATTCAGATAAATTGCAATAATTGAGGCATAATTGATCCTCAAGTGTCTATCAATTCATGGTTTATGATTGAAGTCGAACACCTCAGCAAAATTTATGGTGCAACTGCTGCCATTCAAGATGTGGATTTTTCGGTTGAGAAAGGAGAAATTCTGGGATTTTTGGGGCCTAATGGCGCAGGAAAAACGACAACAATGCGAATCTTAGCGGGTTATATTCCTGCAACTACCGGAACCGCAAAAATAGCAGGATATGATGTTCATGAACACTCAATGGAAGTGAGACAACGCATCGGTTATCTTCCTGAAACACCTCCTTTGTATCCTGATATGACAGTAGAAGGGTTTTTGATGTTTGTGGCTAGACTGAAGGGAGTAGCAGCCAGCGATCGCCTTTCTAGGATGAACTGGTCTATTGAACGCTGTCAGTTAGAGGAAAAACGGAAAGTCTTAATTCGTAAGCTGTCTAAAGGGTATAAACAGCGAGTTGGTATTGCTCAAGCCATTGTACATGATCCCCCTGCCATCATTTTAGATGAACCCACCGTTGGACTTGACCCGAAACAAATCATAGAAGTTCGCAATTTGATTAAAAGTTTAGCAGGGGAACATACAATTATATTATCAACTCATATTTTGCCAGAAGTGAGTATGACTTGCGATCGCGTTACTATCATTAATGGTGGTAAAGTAGTTGCAACAGATACACCTAGTAATTTGATGTCTCATTTAACCGCTAAAGGAGGATATGAATTAGAAATTGATGGAGATATCGTAAGTCTTGAAACGAAGTTGAAAGAAATCTCTGGTATTACTCAGGTAGAGATTAATTCCGATCATAAAACTCATGATAATCACCGTCATTTTATTCGCTTAACCACAGACTCAGATCAAGAAATTGGTAAAGATATTGCTGCTTTAATTATCAATCAAGGACTAGGACTCTATGAAATGCGTCGAACTCGTGCTACCTTAGAAGATGTTTTCTTAGAATTAATCACAGAAGAGTCAGCCATTAAGCCTCAAAAAAAAAAGAATCTGAATAATCTATGATGCTTTCTAATTTAACTGCTATTGCTCGCAAAGAATTTCAAACTTATTTTACCTCTCCTTTTGCCTATATTATTGCTGCTATCTTTTGGCTAATTTCAGGATTCTTTTTTGGCGCAATTTTGGATCAAATTGTACAAACTATCACTTTCTTAGAACAAAGTGGACAACTATCATCAGATGTGGATGTTCCTGCTCAATTTTTAAATGATTTTTTGGGAGTGATGATTTCCCTTTTATTAGTGCTTTTACCAGCATTATCAATGGGACTATATGCAGAAGAAAGAAAACGAGGAACCTTAGAATTGTTGGCGACATCTCCTGTCACTAATTGGGTTGTTGCTGTTGGTAAATTGTTGGGAGTTGTCTCTTTCTTCATTATCTTAATTATTCCAATATGGATTTATGAAATTATTATTTTCAGTGGAACAAACCCACCTGTTAACCTACAAATTCTTGCATTAGCTCATGTTTCTTTGATTTTAATTGCGACAGCCATTCTTTCTTTAGGAATGTTTATCTCTTCCTTAACAGATAGTGGGATCTTAGCTTATATTTTGACCTTTGTTTTAGTTCTTTTTCTTTGGATCATGGATACGGTTGCACAAAATTTACAAGAACCTTTTAGAAGTATTTTGTCTCATCTTTCTCTATTTGATCATTATACAGACTTAGTAAAAGGGGTAGTGAATCCCAGTAGTTTAGTTTTATTTGCCAGCTATATTTTCTTAGGAATTTTTTTGACAGCACAGTCAATCGAATCTTTGAGATATCAACGATCCTAGAAAAATAAGCGTGCAAAAAACAAAGATATCCTTATATAAATTAAGATGAAAAATATCCTCACTCCTCGAAAAATACTTAAATATTTATTCATTCCTGGTTTGATTTTAACCGTTGCAGGTTTAGTTGCTGGTACCATCACAGGAACCTGGAATGCACTCCATTTAGGGTTAGTCATTGCTGGTGGGATTTTTCTGATTATTTGGCTAGTATTTTTATTAGTAACTGGAAGAAGTTTCTGGCAAAAACGTTCAACTCAAGCAGGAACAAATGCTTTAGTTTCTACTATCTCTTTAGTTGCTATTTTAGGACTGATGAATTTTCTTGTTTTTCGTTAC
>JBCDDV010000600.1:0-2976 GCA_039180145.1 Cyanobacteria bacterium P01_G01_bin.49
TGAAGGAGTTAGGTCTATTTTATATGAAGAAGAAGCTAAAGTTGCATTAGTCGCTTTAGAAGCTTTACATCACTTTATTCGCGATCGACGCATGAATTTAAGTCATGGCTTATTTCCCTCCTTGAGCCATCGTTATCGCGTATCGTTACCATCCTCTGTAGAAAAATCAATATTGATTACTGTCGCCACTCAAACCCAGTTAGCTTCAGAATTAGAGCAGATGTCAACCTTTGAGGATGAGGATGACGAGGAAATAATGCTATCTTCTGTACCAGATTTAACATCGCTGCGAGACGACTTAATACCTCAAAATTCGTTCCTTAGTTTGGGTGTTATTTCGTGGGATATGCTGGAATACTTACAAGATACTTGTAAATATTATCAAGCTGCTGAAGTAGTGCAACAAGGCGACGGATTACCTGTAATACTAATTCAGACTTCCCGCCCAAAGGCAAAGACTGTAATTGAATGCATCGAAAATTGCGGGGGACTTAAAGCAATTTGTTTTAATCCCGGAACAGATCCCTTTGATGGCAAGTACTACGATCTTGGTTTATTACAAACTCAAAACCAAGAATTGTTTCTTTTTGGTGAATTTGAAGAAGACGATCCCACTCATGCAGAAGCAAGAAAAAAGTGGAATCAACGATGTAAAAGTACTAAAGGATGTTGTGGTTTGATTATTGCCAGGGGATTAACTGGGGCTTCTCGCGGAAATCCCCAGCCACGAGATATGATGGCTCTATTTCAAGCCCGTTATATGTCACCTAAAGAATTAGGCGTTGGCACACTCCAATTAATGCCTCAATACTAATACTCCATTCAGTTTTCCATTCATTATTGGCGATTTGGGTAGCGAGTAGGAGCAAGATTTACACGTTTTACAATTTTTACTCACCAGGTGCGATGGGGTTCATCACTGCCCAAAGTTCGCATTTGTAGAGTATTAATCACCCCACGGATAGATGCCCGCAACTTTTTGCTGTGTGCATGGGGAATTAGTTCATTTGGTTAAAGCATCCTTGGAAATTAAATATTCCCCTGGGATAGGGCGAACATAAATTGACACTCCCCGGCGTAAACGCACGGGGATTCTTTGATCTACGAGTCAACTTGCGAAGACTGAATTTCTTCAACCAACGTAGAGGTCGATTCTCCCAAAGCGTTACTCATGTCTAGCATGAAGGTTCCGGTATGCCCTACCGTACCCAATCCTCGACTAAGGATATTTATAGCAGCATTTTCATCTCGATCCATCTCGCAACCACATTTACAAATATGTGTTCGAGTAGATAAAGTCTTTTTAACAATTGTGCCGCAGCTAGAGCATTCCTGGCTTGTGTATTGCGGGTTTACCGCAACCGTTACGCGCTTAAATACTTTACCAAAGTATTCAACCGAGCAACGAAACTGATACCAAGATGCATCGTTTATTGATTTAGATAAACAATGGTTTTTCACCATGTTCTTGATTCTCAAATCTTCATAAGCTATCAAGTCGTTAGACTGAACTACGCACCGCGCTAATTTCACAGCATGGTCTTTACGTTGCCTACTTATTTTGAGATGCCGTTTACCTAAAATTTGTCTAGCTTTTATAAAGTTGTTTGAACCTTTTACCTTCTTAGAAAGACGACGTTGAGAACGTTTGAGAATTTTTTCACCAGTACGAAGAAACTTTGGATTTTTAATTACTTCGCCATTTGAATCGGTGTAGTATTCTTTCAATCCAACGTCTAAACCTAATGTATTACCAGTAGCTTCGACATTCTCTGAACGATTTACATCAATGCAAAATTGGACATAAAACCCATCAGCACGTTTTATCAATCGTACCCGTTTTATTTGCTTGACTTGATAAAAGTGCAAGTCGCGGGTGCCTTTTAGTTTTAGATTGCCAATTCCTTTTTTGTCGGTGAAGGTTATAGATTTACGATTAGGAGCAAGTTTCCATCCTGAAGTTTTGTACTCAACAGTACGGCAATCTTTTTTAAATTGTGGAAATCCTTTTTTACCCGCAATCCCTTTCTTGCAATTCTCATAAAAACGGGCTATTGATGACCATGCTCTTTGGGCGCTAGCTTGCCTAGCCATCGAATTGAGTTCTGAAGCGAAAGGAAACTGTTTAGCCAATAGGGCACAGTATTTCTGCAAGTCATTTTTACCCGTCCCTTTATTATCCATCCACAAACGGATACAACTGTTGCGGACAAACTTTGCTGTACGAATTGCTTCATTTACTGCCTGGAACTGACTAACTTTTCCGTATGCTTTGAACTCAAAAACCAACATAACTTACCTCCTGTCTTATACTACCACAGTTGGGATAAGATTCATTAAATGCAATAAAAAGCCGTCCTACAAGGACGGGGCTTTAAACCCAATTTTTCGGTAAAAGTTTGTAGTAGCCCTTGAGCGCTCTTATTTTATAACTTCTTCAAGAAGGGAAAACGGCCCAACTACAAACCCACAAAATTAATCAAACGCACCACTATAAACAGGTATATTCATCTCATTAGATTTTATCTGCAACCTGTCTAGCGTTTCTTGCGTCTCAACAAAGTGTTACCCACAAAGTAATTTTGTACGCAGTTATCATCCTGATAAATTGTTACGATAAATTACTAGATAGAAATTCCTTCAAAAGATTATATGAATCCCCTGTTATTAAGTGCTTCGAGAGCAATAGTTTGTTTCGTCATTGCCTTTGTACTTGCCAGTTTAGTGGAGTACTGGTTGCATCGTTTAATGCACGTTAATCGTAAAATTGGCGAACGTCATCGCGATCATCATCGTCGTAACGAAGGGCAAGGAGTAGTCTGGGAGTTTCGCGATTATGTAGTTGGTAGCTGTTTAGTTATGGGACTGATGTTTTTCTATTCCTGGGATGCTGGTTTAGGTTGGTTCCTTGGTAGTTTAATTTATGCAGCTTTTTCTGCATATGCCCATCAATTACAGCATGAAAATCCCACCAAA
>JBCDDV010000601.1:0-2974 GCA_039180145.1 Cyanobacteria bacterium P01_G01_bin.49
CGCACCACCGACCCATCCCCCCCCCCGCCAACGCGCAACTTCCTCGCTCGCATCTCCACACCACGCACGAGCTTGGGCCACAATACGCTGATGGCAAGTTAGGGTTTAGTGTTCAGTTTCCCCTTTTTGTTGAAGCTGGAAATAAACCAGGACGCTTACTAGCAAGCGATGCCTACGATAACTTTGGCACAAAAGTGGGATGGCGAAAAGATGAACAATGGATACAGTTTAAACAAAACTTAGATTACAGTTTAGAAGCTCCTTTGGGTCATCTGCCTAATCCTCGTTCAGAATATGAAATTACAGGGGGAAGACTCAACTACACAGCCCTAACCCAAAGAATGGTTGAGTGTAATATTGTGTCCTATCCCCAATCTAACCCGCCAGTCTATCGTCCCTAGTAATACAAAATGTTAATAATTCCGAATTGTCCTCCAATCGAAATGGGTCAATGTTTACCTCGACATTACCAATCATTGAACAATGAACAATAAACAATGAACATTGTATTCATTGTCCTGATGATCTTTTTCAGGAGGAAACAAAATCGTGAATATTATCAGAAAACAAAGATTAGGTATTTACTTATGCCTGATTATTTGCCTGTGTCTTTTGCTCAATGCCTTTATACCAATAGCAGCGAAGGGTTTGAAATCTAACCAATCAAACCGTCCTGTTCCTCTGTTGAAGAATTTAGGAAACTATCACCACAAAATTACTACCAATTCCCCTAAAGCTCAACAGTATTTTGACCAAGGATTAATTTCTGTTTTTGGGTTTAATCATGCTGAAGGGTTACGGTTATTTCAACAGGCAACTAAACTTGATCCTAACTGTGCCATGTGTTATTGGGGCATAGCTTTATCCTTGGGGCCTCATGTTAATGCGCCAATGGGACAAGACTCAATGCCAGTCGCCTATGAAGCAATACAAAAAGCCCGTCAATTGAGTAATCAAGTTAGTCCCCTCGAACAAGCTTATATTAAAGCTCTTTCCCCTCGCTATTCTGCCCAACCTGTCGACGATCGCACGTCTTTGGATTTTGCCTATGCTCAAGCAATGGAAGAACTGTCAAACCAGTATCCTGAAGATCTAGATGCGGCTACTTTGTCTGCTGAGTCTTTAATGGATCTCATGCCTTGGAACTATTGGACAGAAGGGGGGAAACCCAGACCAGAAACAAAAAAAGTGCTAAATACTTTAGAATCTGTCTTAGCCAAAAATCCTCAACATCCAGGAGCCACTCATTATTATATCCATGCAGTAGAAGCCTCTGACCATCCAGAAAAAGCGGAAATTGCTGCAGATAACCTACGAAACTTAATTCCAGGATCGGGGCATTTAGTGCATATGCCTTCCCATATTTACCGACGGGTGGGTCGTTATCATGATGCGGCAGAAGTCAATCAAAAGGCGATCGCAGCCGATGAAACTTATCTAGCCCGTTCTCAAGAAAAAGGGTTATATTCAGCCCTCTATTATCCTCATAATATCCATTTTTTCTGGTCAGTTGCCAGTATAGAAGGACGCAGTGAAGATGCGATCGCAGCAGCGAGAAAATTAGTCTCCAAAGTCTCTGCCGCGCAGGTAGAACAATTTCCGGTAGCCGAAATGTTCTTACCCACACCCTATTTTTCTTTGGTGCAGTTTCAGCAATGGGATGAAATGTTAACCGAACCGAAACCGTTGGCTCAGTTTCCTTACACCCTAGCGATGTGGCATTATGGACGAGGAATGGCTTGGGCAGCTAAAGAGAATCTTGCTCAGACGATACAAGAAAAGCAACAATTAGAGGCTTTCTTGGGACAAGATAACCTACCGACCCTAGAAAATGCGAGTATTCCTGCTTACGCTTTGATTGAAATTGCAGATGAGTTATTAGCTGCCAAAATTGCCAGTTTGCAAGGGAAACAAACCCAAGCGATCGCCTATTATCAAGCAGCAACTAACCATCAATATCAACTACCCTACATGGAACCACCCCATTGGTATTATCCTATCCGTCAATCCCTTGGTGCAAGCCTTATCCAACAAGGAAAAGCCAAAGAAGCAGAGGCGGTGTATCGAGAAGATTTACAACAACATCCTCAGAATGGTTGGTCTTTGTTTGGTTTAGCTGAAAGTCTTAAAGCGCAAGGAAAACCCGAACAAGCAACTCAAATACAAGCTGAGTTTGAAAAATCTTGGTCACACGCAGATATTAAGCTAACGGTTGCCAATTTGTCTTAGTTCCTTAACGTGAATTCACAGATAAGCTCAAAAGCAATATCATCGAACTCCGAACTCCGAACCCCGAACTCAGGTTTTCTTACCATCCCCAACTCCCTGAAACCCCTTTAAATGGCCCCACAATATCAGAAGTGATCCAACCTCCGTAAAAGTCTCCTGGTTGAGAAGTTACCTTTTCTCCATTGACCAAGCATTCATCCATCAAACTGGGGTAAAATGCCACATAATCTTTAATTTGAACAAATTCTGGGTTTGGGTTAGGATAATACCAGGCTGCATTGGGTGCTTTTTTATCATCAACGATAATTGTGTAATATCTCGCTGATCCTTTCCACTCACAAAAAGAACGTTTCTCAGTGCGGTGTAAATATTCCATCTGAATATCTTCGGGAGAAATATAGTAAACGGGAGGGTGACTGGTTTCTAAAACGCGATAGGTGCGCTGACTATTCAGCAAAGTAACATCATTAAAAATAATTTGGATTTTTTTATCACAAGAAACTAAACGAGGAGGACGAGGATAGTCCCAGACAGATTCTTGTCCAGGTTGGGGTTCTATTCGTTGGGGTTGAAACATAGAGAAAATATTCGTGATTAATTATGAATTGTGAAGTACCCCAACTAATTGCAAGCAATATAGTTGAGGCTTCCTACCCCCAAGAATTAACACTCTTGGTACACGGCATTTCAGCCGTCTGGTTAGGCGTAGATTTCCGTTCTTCCAACGGTATTTTTGAATCGGAGA
>JBCDDV010000602.1:0-2966 GCA_039180145.1 Cyanobacteria bacterium P01_G01_bin.49
ACAGAGTTCAAACTTTTCCTAATACCCTGTATGTAAAGTAACCCGCTGCCAACGACCAGGATAGGTTTTTGTAACTCCTTTCCTCTGCTCTAACACACTATATCGATAACCCACCTTCTTTGGATAACCGTGAGCAATCAATTGGTAGGTAAGTGAATGAGAGGAATCATAACTGGCAAAAACGGGAAGATTGCTTTTGCCAATTGTATAGATAAAACCGCCCAAAACTTCACTTATGCCTCCATTAGTTGTTTTAAGAACTGTCATATGTCCTTCTGTTTTAAGTCCAATGATTCGTAAGTTAGCACCTTGATTTTTGATGCAAGCATCTACCTGATAACAAAACTCTGGATTTAAAGACCAACCATAAACATTTTGTCCTTTAACTAAGGTCATGTAACCCCCAAAATCTTCAAAGAAAGCATCTCCAGCGCCAGGTTCAGCTAGATATTGTCCGCGTTCATTTTTGAGGACAAAAGTGCGACCGCTTTTGTGTATCCAGTTAGCACGAATGCGATTGGCTCTTTCAACAATTAAAGGAGGAGCCGTACTATCTCCGATAATCTCAAAAATTGGCTTTTTGTTATCATTTTGTTTAGGTTTTATAGTAGAGATATGCCAAAATGAAATTTTTCGTACAGATGGAGGAATTTCAATCTTTGCGGTTAATTTCAAACGATCTTTGTGGGCAACATGAATAACGGATTTGCCTGAATTAAGTGCTGCTTGGAATGCAGTGGTATCATCATCTTGCTTACTAGGATCAAAAATCAGCCAGTTTTTTGGATCATGGCAAATAACGCATTCAGGCACATCAGCAATTGGTAGATTAAGAGAACTTGATGAACTATTCTTAAAGAGCTTGACGACACCTTGAGAAGAGTACTCATCTATGTTATTATTTAAACCCTCTTTTGTTGTCAATAATGAAGTTTTATAGCCTCTTACTTGGATATTCCGTGCAAATATTTGACTTTTCTTCAAGTTTAGAGCTACAGTATTAGCAATTCCTTGACCAGTGTAGGCAATATTAGCATCAATTAAAACAGCGTGATTTTGTTTTTTATTAGCCGATATAAATGCAGGGATAGAATTACTGTTTCTACTTATCAAATTACGAATAACAGGGTAATTTTGACTGTAGAAACCAGAAACACGTTGATTTCGTAATTGAATTGTTTGAAAAGTTACACCATATTGCGAAGAGTTTAGATAGATACCATAATCAAATCCATCGATGATCAAATTTTTAACTAAGAACGGACCCGGCCATTTTTCCAAGGAAGATAAACCATATTTACCATTATTATTAGGATCACTCGATTTAATATGAATATTTTCAAGCGCACCGTTATTACTAGCAATAAAGTTTAGTCCAATTGCGCCAGGGTTATTTTTCCCCACGTCAATAGTCATATTCGAGAGATAATTATCATGAGAACTATTATTACCTCCGCGTGTTTTACCCGACATCTTAAGGACAGCTTTAGGATTATTGGGATCAGCAAAACCATCAACATTATCTTTTAACTTAATTACAGTCCTGCCAATACCATCACCTAATACGTAGGTATAGCGAACGCGATTGTAATATTTATCGTTTTTGATCGATAGTAGCTTTTCAGAGTCGGCCCAACGCAAACTTTTAGATATTAAGTATTGTCCTTGTGGAAAATAAAGAATTTCTTTGCCAACCGTATCTTCAATTGCCTTTTGAATTGCTGCTGTATCATCAGTTATGCCATCACCTTTAGCAAAATACGGTGTCTTGGTAACATCCACAAAGCCAAGTGAATCTGCAGGATATTTCTCCGCACAAGCAGGGCTGGATATAATACATAATGCAATTATCAATGGAATTTTGTTAATCATAGTAAACATGAGTAGTCGTGCAAAATTAATTTCCTAGTTAAGACAGGCAAAAGCGCGTTTCAAACTCCAAAATTTCCTCGGAGGTTTCCTCACAATGTAAGATGCACTCAAATTACTGACAGGCGACCCCAAGTTCCTCGCTACGCTGCTGCGACGCGATTGCAAGTCTTATGATGGGTTGAGAATGCGCGAGAAGGTTAAGACATTGAAACCTAATAAGGCAAAAGGGTTATCAAGATGTGTAATTGATTTTGCCTAGGTACTTAAGTCAATTTCTCTACTATATTTAGCTGTGATCTCAGTTAACATTCTAAAATATTTAGCGAGTAAACTAGAGAATAATAGCATAAATTTAAATTGACCTAGAAAACTTTTATGGGAGAAAAAAAGAAGCGGCTTATAAAAAGTTCAACTTTGCTCGTCCTTGCATTTGCAACGGCGTTTTTTTCAAGATTAATAGATAGTGTTGGTGCTCCTTCTATGATCAACTTTATTCATTTTGGCACTATCCCTGCGGCAAGTTTGTACGTAATATTAAAATCTCAGGAAAGAGATCCTAGGAAAATAAGAGCAGCACAAGCATTATTATTCAGCCTGTTGATCTTTTTCGGTGCTATTATTACTAGTGCATTGTTTAATAATGCCGGAGTCATTAACGCTATCTTATCGTATCTACTATGGGTTGAAGCTTATTTCTTTTTGTGTAGTGTTATTAGTATCCCTTTAGGCACAGATAGTTTTCTGAGCCTGAAAACTTGGGTCGCTAGATTTTCTATTTTTCACATTGGATTAGCGTTGGCGCAAAAAGTTCTCTTGGATGTAGGGATCATGCGCGTAGGTAAGATGGGTATTCTCCAAGATAATATTCAGGGTGTTTTTTATCTCTCTGGTGGTGGCCATGTTGTTGGAGCCTCTGTTTCTATCTCTTTTGCCATTTACTGCTTTAGTCAACCTAGCATGTCTCTCTGGCTTAAAATTTTAGTGTTTATGGCTGCCACCAGAGAGATAAAAAACACCCTGAATATTATCTTGGAGAATACCCATCTTACCTACGCGCATGATCCCTACATCCAAGAGAACTTTTTGCGCCAACG
>JBCDDV010000603.1:0-2964 GCA_039180145.1 Cyanobacteria bacterium P01_G01_bin.49
CGTATTTATGAAAAATTAGGGGCCCATCTTGCTGAAGTTGATGGGGTAAAAGGGGTTTATTTTGCCTTGTGGGCCCCTAATGCACGTAATGTTTCGATCATCGGGGATTTTAATCATTGGGACGGCCGCGAAAACCAGATGCGTAAACGCAGTAATACGGTTTGGGAACTCTTTATTCCCGAATTAGGACTGGGAACTGCTTATAAGTATGAGGTCAAAAACTGGGAAGGTCATATCTACGAAAAATCTGATCCCTATGGATTTTATCAAGAAGTGCGCCCCAAAACCGCCTCAATTGTTGTTGATCTCGATAACTATCAATGGCATGATCAAGACTGGTTAGAAAAACGACGCAATAGTGATCCGTTATCAGAACCGATTTCTGTCTATGAAGTGCATATCGGATCATGGTTGCACGCATCTTCTGAAGAGAAAACCCCTCTGCTTAATGGAGAGTCTGACCCAGTTCAAGCATCGGAATTGAATACTGGGGCCCGTTTTCTTAGTTATTATGAGCTAGCGGATAAACTAATTCTCTACGTTAAAGAATTAGGGTACACCCATATCGAGTTATTACCCATCGCTGAACATCCTTTTGATGGATCTTGGGGTTACCAGGTTACCGGATATTATGCCCCAACTTCTCGTTATGGCCGCACTGAAGATTTTATGTATTTTGTGGATAAATGTCACGAAAACGGCATTGGGGTAATTGTCGACTGGGTTCCTGGTCACTTTCCCAAAGATGGTCATGGGTTAGCCTTTTTTGATGGGACGCACCTCTATGAACACGCAGATCCTCGTCAAGGAGAACATAAAGAATGGGGAACCTTAGTCTTTAACTATGGTCGCAATGAAGTGCGTAACTTCTTAGTGGCTAATGTGTTGTTTTGGTTCGATAAATATCACATTGATGGTATTCGGGTTGATGCCGTTGCCTCAATGCTGTATCTCGATTATTTCCGTAAAGAGGGGGAATGGGTAGCGAACCAATACGGGGGACGAGAAAATCTTGAAGCGGCTGATTTCTTGCGTCAGGTTAATAGTGTCCTGTTTAGTTACTTTCCAGGTGTTTTATCCATTGCCGAGGAGTCTACCGACTGGCCAATGGTTTCTTGGCCAACCTATGCAGGGGGTTTAGGGTTTAATCTAAAGTGGAATATGGGATGGATGCACGACATTCTAGATTACTTCAGTATGGACCCCTGGTTCCGTCAATATCATCAAAATAACGTCACTTTTAGTATGTGGTATCACCACAGCGAGAATTATATGTTGGCCTTGTCCCATGATGAAGTGGTACATGGCAAGAGTAATATTATCGGCAAAATGCCGGGGGATGAATGGCAAAAATACGCTAACATCCGCAGTCTATTTACCTATATGTTTACCCATCCTGGTAAGAAGACCATGTTCATGAGTATGGAATTTGGTCAATGGAGTGAGTGGAACGTTTGGTCAGATTTAGAATGGCATTTGCTGCAGTATGAACCCCATCAGAAACTCAAACAATTTTTTGCTGATGTTAATATCCTTTATAAACAAGAACCAGCCTTATATACCCGTGATTTTGAAGAAGAAGGGTTTCGCTGGATTGATTGTAACGATAATAGTCATAGTGTGGTCTCGTTTATCCGACGGAGTAAAGACCCTGAGGACTTTTTAGTCGTGGTCTGTAACTTTACCCCTCAACCCCATAGTCATTACCGTATTGGTGTTCCTGAAGCGGGATATTACATGGAAATATTTAATAGTGATGCCAAGAAATATGGCGGTAGTAATATGGGGAACTTAGGCGGAAAATGGTCGGATGAATGGTCATACCATAATTTACCTTACTCTTTCGATTTATGTTTACCTCCTTTGGCAGTTTTGGTGTTGAAATTAGATCGCACGAAAGTTAAAGAAGTAACAACAACCTTAAAAGAAATCAAATAACTGGTTGTTGCTCAAAAATCCTAGGGGTATAATTTGAAACTCCTAGGATTTCAAATAGCGTATTTCTTATTAAATCGACTCCAAAAGAAACCGCTTACGTTAGCGATTTGAGATAACAAGAAAAGATAAGCAATGGGAATTCCTTGCCAAACTGAAACTTTATTAAAAGGGTAAGTTAATAAATTAAGATAAAATGAGATAGATTCTACCTTAATTTTGCCAATGCCTCGTTGAGCGCGAATTGTGTGGAAATAAAATGCGCCTCTACCATAATTAAAATGTTGCCGCCAAAAGCGAGATAAACTCAAATGATGAGCATGATAAATAATCGCGTCGGGGACATAATTAAGAGAAAGATTTTGTGATCGCCAGCGATCGCAAAATTCTCGGTCTTCCCCTGCTGCTAGGGGAAAACTTACATCAAATTTCCCAACTTGGTTAAATAATTCCTTAGAAAGGGCAAAATTATTTGAGGCAAAAAACTGTGCTTGAGTCGTATCACTATTGTAGTAGTCGTAGAGATAATCAATCAGTAATTGACTGGCGGTAGAATAAGGGTTATCTAGTAGGGCATTGATGGTTTTTCCACCGATAAGGGCATTTGGTGTCTTAGAAAAGGCATTTTCGAGGGCTGATAGCCAGTTTGGGGTAAGGGTACAGTCATCATCTGTAAACCCTAAATATTGCCCTTTGGCAACAGTTGCCCCTGTATTTCTAGCGGTTGCCGGGCCAGCATTGGATTGTCGTATTAAAGTCAGATTAAGCTGGTCATGATAAGCATTCACTAAACTATCGAGAGGGCGATCGCTGCCATCATCGACGATAATAACTTCAAAGCGATCACTCTGGTAATTGAGACAGGTGAAGGAATCTAGACAAGTTCTTAATCTTTCAGGACGATTATAAGTTGGAATAATAACCGATATCAATGGAGAAAAACTCATAGCTTTACACCTCTACAATGAGACAAACATTATTGGTTTTTTCACCAATTCCAATTAGAATTTAATACTAACTGATTATTCC
>JBCDDV010000604.1:0-2961 GCA_039180145.1 Cyanobacteria bacterium P01_G01_bin.49
AGACGTTTTAAAGGTGGTTGAGAAACTTTCTGGGTTTGATATTTTGACATAGGTTATTTAGTAATAATACAATCATGAGAAGGGGCTTTAACTTTGTCTCATGAGGGGCGAAATCTAAGGTTACTATTTCTCGTTATTACTTCAAACGAGATGATGGTAAGCAAGTTAAACTAATTTTATCTGTACTCATCAATCGAAGCGAAATCCCTTGGTCTGGGAAACTACTTTCAAAAGGATATATCTATTGTGCTAAGCTTAATACCTAGTGCTATATCTGTCAAAAAATGGTAAAATATTGACAGTACAAAGCTCAATACAGAAAAATGCCCAGACTTGCTTTTGATGTGGACAATGAATTTAGTCAAGAGTTCAATGAATTAGTAGAACTAACTGGTGCTAACTCCAAGGCTGAAGCTTTTCGCAAAGCTATTTCTCTTTATAAGGTAGTGACAAAAGCTCAAAAACAGGGTGAGAAAATAATGATTGCTGATGGCGATCGTCAACTTATTAGTGAGATTATTATTCTTTAAATTAATTTGAGTGAAATTATTGAGGTTTAAATTATGGAACCTATTCAATTAATGAATCTAAAAAATACAGTTCAAAATATTTTAGAAAGTGAGGGAATGAAACCAGAAACTGCTGCTTACATTGGTAGTATTGCATCTGCGGTTTCGGCAGCAATATGTCATGAGCATCATCATTTTGGGAATGGTGTAGTAGGGTATGGTGTCTTAGAAAGAAAAACGATTAGTCCTGTTCCTGTTAGCCCAGAAATGGGTGTTGACTTAAATTACCACACGACAAGTGAGGTTCCCGCACCCATATTTGGTCAAGCAATTCCTTCTTTGTCAGAGGAATACGATAATGATCGTAACAATTTATATACTATTCAAATCGAAGAAATTGTTAGTCAAATCGATCTAGCCCAAGTCCAAATTACCAAAGATCAAGAAGAAATAGAGTCTTTAGCCAAAAAAACTGATGAATTGTTGAATCAATTAGACTCTCAGGTGGGCTAATGGCGATATGGAAAGATATTTGGCAATTGGGTCAAAAGGTTTTAGCATTGAGCAAAACCACAGAAAACAACACAGCTAATATTAAAAAGCTACAACAGCAACAGCTAAAATTAACTAAAGAAGTGATCAGACTTAAGCAGGAGTTAGAACTAGAAAGACAAAAAAATCAACACCAACAAGAGCTTTATCAATCAGAAATTAACAGGTATAAAGCAGAATTGGATAATAAACTTAAAGAGTTGGAAATATTATTACTGCGTGCCAAGATTGACGCACAAACTCCTAATCCAGATAAAAACCAATCTAGTTATCTAGAATCAGGAAAAAATGAAGAAAAATAAACTCTGAATTTAATAAAAACTATAAACTCAGCTTTTCTCCTCAGATTTTGCTCCTCTAATCTTCGAATACAAAGAAGTTTGGTTAACCGTCGTTTTATTTTTTGCCAATAATGACAATTACACTAACATTTTAGCATAGTTTATACTATAGACTCAAAGTTTAAAATCCTAGCTCTGACTTTGCCGTTTCAGCAGCAGCAAATACTGCTTCATCTGATAATTCTGACCAGTCAGTTTCACCAATTTCTGCATAAAATTCTTGATCATAAGCACGAGTTCTAATAACCACTGGCATAGGGACAGCATGGCCTAAAATCAAAGCTTGTTGTTTCGAGTCTAATTTTGCTAAAACTGAACGCAAATTTTGTCCACCAGAAACCCCAGTAAAAATGGCATCAATATCTTTTTCATCGTTTAATAAACAGGTAATTCTCGTGCCTACTTGAGACATGACTTCATTATCGATGCCTGATGGTCTTTGATCCACGACTAACAGGGTAACAAAGTATTTGCGCATCTCTCTAGCAATGGTTCCAAAGATGGTTTGATGGACAATTTTAGAATCTAAAAAACGGTGTGCTTCTTCAATGGTAATTACTAATTGTCGAGGGCGATCGCTAGGACTTTTTGTCTGCAAAAATTTCTCTGATTTTTTCACATAACTTCCGTGAATACGTCGAGTAATCATATTCGTTGCTAACATATAAGAGAGCATATTTGATTGAGACCCAAATTCAATGACGACGTGCTTGCCTGCGTCTAAAGATTCTAGGACTTGATGAATATAATTATGAGGGCAAGCTGTGCGTAAATATTTAAGATTATCTAATCGCATTAACTTCCGTTGTAGCGACATAATTGAGCCTGCATGACCTTGTTTTTCTTGACAAAAAAGTTTAATATCTTCGTTGGTCATGTTGATTAGTTGCATAATCCAAGATTTTCCATACTCAGCATAAAGAATATTAGCGTTATCTAAACTGGCTTCAGAAATACCTAATTCTTGTCCTGCCAAGCGAATATCTTCAATCTCAATTTGATCGTAACTTAAATATAATTCTTGAGCATCTCTCACTCCTCTTCGTCTAGTAGACTCAGGATCTAACGTATAAATTTCTACCTGTCCAGGAAATAGTTGACGCAACCCTTTTACTGTTGAAACTTCCTTGCCTTCTTTCATCGCTTCCCACCCATATTCTGAGTGCATATCAAACATTAAATTAACGGCTGCTTGCTTACGAATAATGCCTGAAATCAACAAGCGAGTCAAAAAAGATTTTCCCGTTCCCGACTTACCAAAAACACCATTACTTCTTTCGACAAAGCGATCTAAATCAATGCAAATTGGAACCTCCATATCTAAGGGATTTCCAATGGCAAAATTGCGCCGTGTCGGATCATCTTCCCACCCAAAAACTGATCTAAAATCTCGTTCTGATGCATCGTAAACTTGACTGAAATGGGCCGGAATTGTTTTGACAGGAAGTAATTCAAGCTCAGTGTTAGTTTGTGCCTCAAAAGACCCCAAAGAACTCTCTTTATTGTTAATTTTAGAAGTTTCAGAGCCATTATTTTGCTTTCCTTCAATAGGGGTAAAC
>JBCDDV010000605.1:0-2956 GCA_039180145.1 Cyanobacteria bacterium P01_G01_bin.49
CCGCTTTCTAAAAGTTAGACAATGTTGGACATTACCTGTTTTTTAGTTCCTGCTTCGTCAAAGAGAGTCGGCTCTTGCTTCTCCACAGGCATAACGGGTTCCCATTGAAATTTTTTTTATAAGAAAAAAATTTCAATGGGTTCCCACGTCGGGTTCAGCTAACCCTAGTAAATTCAAACTAGCTGAATAATCTCTATCAGCTACCCAATCGCAATCATGATTGTCACATTGATAAACTCTCACAGATAATGGCAGTTTATCTTTTTTATACCCACAAGAAGGACAAAGTTTGGAACTGGGAAAAAAACGGTCAGCAATAATTAATTTACTGCCAAAAATTGCGGTTTTATAAGTTAGCTGTCGTCTAAACTCGTAAAACCCCGAATCTGCAATAGCTTTTGATAACTTACCGTTTTTCATTAATCCCGAAACATTCAAATCTTCGATGACAATTTTGCTGTGGTTCTTAGCTAAATTCGTCGTTAACTTGTGAATAAAATCGGAACGAATACAACTAATACGATAATGTACCTTGGCTATTTTATGTTGAGTTTTCTTCCAATTTGATGAACCAATTACTTGATGACGATTACGCCATTGTAATAATCGTAATTTTTTCTCTAGTTTTTTGTAAGGTCTTGGTGAATCAATTTCTTCTCCTGTTGATAAAGTCGCAAATCTCAGTAAACCTAAGTCTACTGCGATGTTCTCCTGATTTTGTTTTATATCTTTGGGCTTAACTTCTAGCTTAAAACTAATAAACCATCTACCTGCTTTTTGACTAATAGTTACGGATTTAGGATTAATTGAGGCGGGTAGTCTCTCATAAGTTCTCAGCCAACCAATTCTTGGTACTTTTATCCGATTTCTTTCTAATTTTATAGAACCATCTAAAGTAAAGCTATCATTTCTTCCTTTTTTCTTGAAACGTGGTGGTTGCTTCAACTTTTTGAAACAATCATCCCAGGCTGCCCTTAAATGTCTTAGGGCATATTGGGGCGCACATTTTGATACTTCGTAATACCAAGGATGTTCTGGTTTTACTAGAGCTACTAGCCATTTATGTAAGTCAATAGATGTTGGAAATTTGATTTTATCTTTTGGTTTATTTTGATTATTATCTAAAATATTTTTTGTTAACCGTAACCCCCAATTCCAAGCATGTCTTGCTATTCCTGCATGTTTGGCTAACAGAATCCTTTGTGTAATATTAACTTTTAATTCTGTCTTAAAACCTAATAGCATTTTTACTTTATCTTATCCGCTACTTCTCGTAATTCTTTCACTAATTCCTTATTTTTATGACTTCTACTTCCATACAATCTAGCACTAAATACAGTTATTATTTCTAATACGTCTTGAGCTAAATCTTCCTCAAAAGTTGAATCAGACGAACGATTTATAATCACCACCTCCGTGCCATAAATTTCACAGAGCATAAATATCAATTCACTACCGAATCTTAATAAACGGTCTTTATGACTTAACACTAATCTTTCTACTTGATATGTGCAAATCATTTTTATTAATCTAATCAAACCTTTTTTCTTGTAGTTCATCCCTGAACCCAAATCTTTAATTAGTTCAAATGACCAACCTTGCTTTGAGCAATAAGCTTCCAATACCATCGCTTGACGCTCTAAATCTTTTTTTTGGTCATTTGAACTAACTCTGGCATAAGCTACTGTCAAGCTTGTATCAGATTTGTTACCTAGTAATTCACTTACATTAAATCTTCTATGACCTCCCTCTGTTCTTACTGAACAAATTTTTCCATCCGCTTCCCATCTGCGAATGGTTTTAGTGGATACTCCCAAGAGTTCCGCTGCTTCTTTTACTCCAACTAAATTAGACATAAACATACAATATCAAATTTTATGTCCAATTTTGTTAATTTTTGTCTAATTATTTTGATTCAGTTTCCAACCCTTTACTGATGGTGAGTTTACTCATGTTTGGAGTCAAGCTACTCTATACCAGGTTCGGGAACGAACCACAGCTTTACAAGAAATTCATCGGGTACTCAAAGAAGAAGGAATTTTTCTTTTCGACGATTTAGTAACCCCAAATTCGGAAATTAGTGAAACTACTCGTACCGATGTCTACGAGCGATTATTATTTGAACCGACATTTAGTCAACAATCTGATACTGAAATTCTCAGTCAGCTAGGCTTAATGGTATTGGAAGCAACAGACTTAAGCCTACATCTCCACAAAAGCTATGAATTGTTATCCCAATTGGCTCTACCACAGTATCCCGATCTGAATGCTACCTATATCAGAATATGTCAAGCAATTGATAAACAAGAGTTGGGATGGAGTTTTTATCTCTGCCAAAAAGTTAGCGATCGCCTGAGTTGGATTCACCAGAACAAGGACACACAAGAGCTTCAGAGTAAATATGACGCTTGGGCTAGACTCTATGAAACCGATATCGGTAAGTCTTGGGAGATAATACCCCGGAATGCGGCTGGTATGTTGAAGCAGTTATTACCTCGCTCCGATATTTTCATTCTTGATGCTGGTGCAGGTTCGGGAATGGCAGGTGAAGCATTGGCTTTTCAAGGATACAACAATATCACCGCTATTGACCTTTCTCCAGAAATGCTAGAGATAGCGAGAAAAAAACAAGTATACAAAGCCTTGCAGACAGCGAACTTAGAAACACCTCTAACTTTCTGTGAGGAGGAGTCTTTTGATGCAATTCTAGCCATTGGGGTATTTACCTATGGTCATGCTAGTCCTGTTGGTTTGGATAACTTGTTACCTGTTCTGAAGCAGGGAGGGATATTTATCTTGACAGTACGGTTATCCAATAAACCGATGCAAGAGGCATTTACAAAGCTTCCTTGGACTTTAATTTCTCAGCAAGAGTATACTTTTGAGGACGCACCATTTCATATTCTTGCTTATAGAAAGGACTAGTCATGGGCTAGTAATCATAGTATCGCACGAA
>JBCDDV010000606.1:0-2954 GCA_039180145.1 Cyanobacteria bacterium P01_G01_bin.49
AAAAAAAGCCTGCTCATGCAGGCCAGTTAATTGCTAAACGATTACTTTTACCAACTTCATTCTTACTGATTTAACCTCCTGCAACTGCTGGGACAATACTTACTTCATCCCCATCTTTTAAGGACGTTTCCGTATTATCTAAAAAGCGAATATCTTCACTATTCACATAAAAATTTAGAAAGCGACGAGGTTTTCCATCATCATCACATAAACGCGCTTTGATCCCTGGAAAACTTGTTTCCAAGGTCTCAATTAAAGCCGTCACGTTTTCCGCACTACATTCTAAAGTAGCTTGGTTGTTGGTATATTTTTGCAAGGGAGTGGGAATTAATACTTTTACAGCCATAGTGGTGAAAAATGAAAAAATTACAATAAATGATGGCTAAAATTTGCCAAAAAAACAGCCGTCAAGGATACAAGATGAGAAACCCTTGACGACTGTAGCGGGGACTAAACTAGAACTTGTTGCCATTCTAGACGGTCTAAGGTGCGAGAACGTTCCAATGCACGCTCGAAACTATCTAGCTTGGGGTCAATGAATAAGGGTTGACCAATGTATTCTTGAACTGCTTCTTGGGTTTTCAGTCCGTTTCCGGTGATATAAACAACGGTGGTTTCTTCGGGGTCAATTTTACCTGCTTCTACCAGTTTCTGGAGAACCGCAACGGTGGTTCCACCAGCGGTTTCCGTAAAGATACCTTCGGTTTCGGCTAATAATTTGATGCCTTCAACAATTTCAGCATCGGTGACACTTTCAATATTACCATTAGTCTTCCGGGCAATATCTAAAGCGTAGCAACCATCAGCCGGGTTGCCAATGGCGATAGATTTGGCAATGGTGTCGGGTTTGACTGGCTTAATGAAGTCCCTTCCTTCTTTGAAAGCAGTGGCGATGGGGGAACAACCTTCGGCTTGCGCGCCACTAAAACGCACAGTTTTATCTTCTACTAACCCCGTTTTAACGAATTCTTGGAATCCTTTATAAATTTTTGTGTAAAGGGAACCAGAGGCTAAAGGAGCAACAACATGGTCAGGTAATTTCCAGCCCAACTGTTCAGCAACTTCAAATCCTAATGTCTTGGAACCTTCAGAATAGTAGGGACGCAGATTGATATTAACGAAGCCCCATCCATAGGTATTCCCCACTTCGCAGCAGAGGCGGTTCACTTGGTCATAGTTGCCTTTCACTGCCATGACGGTAGGATTGTAGATCAGGGTTCCTAAAACCTTACCTGCTTCTAAATCAGAGGGAATGAATACACAACAATCTAGTCCTGCGTGGGCGGCGATCGCTGCTGTAGAATTGGCTAAATTTCCCGTACTAGCACAAGAAACAGTTGTAAACCCTAATTCCTTAGCGCGAGTCAGGGCAACGGAAACGACTCTATCTTTGAAGCTAAGGGTTGGCATATTCACCGCATCGTTTTTAATGTAAAGATTTTTAAGACCCAGGCGACGGGCAAGACGGTGAGATTTAACTAAAGGAGTCATCCCTGTACCAACATCAATGGGACGTTCACTTTCTACAGGTAGAAATGCTTTATAACGCCAAATTGAGTTGGGGCCAGCTTCTATGGTTGCTCGGCTTACCTGGCGACGAATAGCATCATAATCATAGGCGACTTCTAGGGGTGAGAAGGTTTCTTCACAGACATGAAGGGCTTTCAGAGGATATTTAATACCACCTTCTTTGGAAACGAGGTGAGTAAAGGTGGGGGGAAGACCTGCCTGAGTTTTGGTTTGAGTTGCCTGGGTCATGGTTGGGTACTTCGGTAACAGTTTATCAATCTTTCTGGATACTAACATGGGTAAAAACCCTAGTCAAACATACCCGACTAATTTAGTCGGGATTGGATTCTCCAGTGATTTTGAGCCTAATGTTTGTGTGTTATCCAAGTTGTCTGAATGAAGTGAGAAAAAACTCGACAGAAAATGTATTACACTTAGCTTGACAATGGATTAAGTCTTATTACTAATCGCCATGATGCAAGAATCAATTGATACTATCCTTGCGTTTGTTACGATGATTAAGGAACGAGATTCGGCTTTTTCTGCGAAAGATTGGCAAGGGTTATCTCAACTCGCTCAAAGTCTAGAGAAATTAAATAAGGAAGAAAACTTTGCGATCGCTAATACAATTTTAGATTGGTGTGATGAACATCCCAATATTAGACATGCTTTAAAGGAAGCTTGCCACAAAAGTTTCTCTATAGATTTAGTTACGAATAAAGAAGAACAAATTGATAATAATAAATTATTAGTGCGTCAAATTATACAAGAGGCCCTTAAACAACCGCCACCAAATTATAATCATTAAAAGAAAGAATGTCTACTGATAGCAAATATTACACTTCAACGCTTCAAATTTTATTATTCAACAATGATCTGATAAGATTGAAAATTGGAAATATTTTTGAGTCTAGGTAACAATAATTAAGTAAGCATGGAAAAATCGGCAGCAGAAGTTATTGAGTTGGTATATCAGGCGATTAATAATCGAGATATTACCACAGCAGTACAATGGATAGATGAGAATTGTGTCTATCAAGATGTAAATTTTGCTAGTTCGTTTGAAGGAAAAGAAGCAGTCAGAAATCTTTTTGAAGAGTCTTGTAATAATGTTCCCGATGATTTCAAATTTGTGATTGATGAAATGACGACTGGAGATCCCTTAAAAGTAGGGGTTTTGTGGCATGTTGAATTAGGAAATATTCCTTTCCCCAATGGGAGAGGCGTTAGCTTTTATCGTATCTCAGAAACTAGCAGAAAACTTATTTTTGCGAGAGATATTGTAGAACCTCCTCTTAAACCAGGAAAAGCATCATTTTTGATCATTCGGTTTGTAACTCCCCTCATTAGGAGATTCTTTAAGGGAGATGATAAAGCAGAAAGAAGACAGCCATTACTTTCAAAATTTCTCTGGTTGTTGTCAGGAACTTATATTTATCTTTTAC
>JBCDDV010000607.1:0-2952 GCA_039180145.1 Cyanobacteria bacterium P01_G01_bin.49
ACGAACAAAAAATTGCACCCAGACAGTTTGTTTTTAAGGCAAAAATTATCAATAGCTGCCACCATTATTTTAGTAATTTCCTCTTCCTGTTCTCCAGGCGCAATTAAAAAACGATAGCCAACTGCGGGGGTAAAAGGAGTCATTCCTAATAATTTTGGATAATAAGAAATACCCAACCGATGAGATAAATCTGCCCATTGATGATCAAAGACAAATTCCCCATAACTATGACCTTTAATATAAAGAGGCGCAGCAGCAATTAGTTGTTTTTCTCGCCACACAGTCAAATGACAAGGTTGCCATCCAGTCCGTGGAGTAACACTACCAGATGTTTCAATATTATTCAGCCATTCCCACTCTAAAAAGGGCGTTTTTAAAGGAGTTGCTAAGTTATCCCAGACAGGTTTGGGAATTTCAGCAATTTTTTCTATCCAAGTGAGAGAATATTGAGGTTTAACTTGTTTAAACATAAATCAGAAATGATAGTATTAATTGATTACTCAGATAGACAGTAAATTGGTTGATAGCTTTTCTCTATTGATACAAATTTTTGACAAAAATGCTAGGGCCTCTCTGCAAAGTCGTTGATGTTCATTTCTCGTAGGGGTAAGGCATTAAAAATTTATCTCTACTTATCGGAAATGTTGACACTTTTGCCTTGCCTACTAGGGTCTGAGAAGTGTATTTTTTATCCTACTTTTTCCTTGACAGACACGCCATAGTAAGTCATTGAGGATAACATTTTTAAGTATTAAAGTTGAGAACAATATGATAAATATTTTTGTGTTTTTGATCTTTATTTTATTTCAACGAAAAATGTAACAAATGATACTGAATATTATTTTTTGATCAAAGAAGATCTTTAGCAAAACTCTTAGCAATAATTCAACGGAAATAAATATTAAGTTAATTGTCTCTTTGTAGATCTTTATGTCATTATATAAAGTAACCATTTTGACCTCCACGGGAAGTCCCGTGGAGTTTTTGTGAGTACCCCCTGTGCTGACTGATCTCTCTATTGAGTCATAGTAGCTTGAAGATCGTTAAGATATATATAGTTAACGCTATCGACCCAACTTATGAGTGAACAACCATTACGCATCTGCATTGTCGGGGGAGGGTTTGGGGGACTCTACACCGCTTTACGTCTCAGTCAATTTCCTTGGGAAGATGATCAAACCCCAGAAATTATCCTCGTTGATAAAAATGATCGCTTTTTGTTTACGCCTCTTCTTTATGAATTAATTACAGAAGAGTTGCAAACCTGGGAAATAGCCCCTCCATTTGAAGAACTTTTGACGGATACTGGCATTCGTTTCCATCAAGGGTATGTAACAAGTATTGATGTTGAAAATCAGCAAATTCAATTAGATAATCATCATAGCTTACATTACGATAGGTTAGTGTTAGCATTAGGTGGAAAAACTCCTTTAGATAATTTTAGTGGAGTTAAAGATTATGCAATTCCTTTTCGTACGCTAGATGACGCTTATCGCATTAAAGAACGGTTGCGTTTATTAGAAGTCTCTCAAGCAGAAAAAATTCGTATTGCCATTGTTGGGGGTGGTTACAGTGGCGTAGAATTAGCTTGTAAATTAGCAGACCGCTTGAAAGAAATAGGAAGAATACGGTTAATTGAAAGAGGAGAGAAAATATTAAGTAACTCTCTTAATTTTAATCGAAATGCGGCCCAAAATTCTTTGGAAGCACGACGAGTTTACTTAGATTTAGAAACTGAAGTAACTCAAGTGACTTCAGATAGTATTTCTTTGGCCTATAAAGGGAAAATCGATACCATTCCAGTAGACTTAGTTTTGTGGACAGTAGGAACCCAAGTTTTAGAAATGGTTAAGGATTTGCCCCTGGAAAAAAATTCTCAAGGATTATTAAAAATAACGCCTAAATTGCAAACAATTGGTCATGATGAAATCTATGCGATTGGTGATATTGCTGACTGTTATAATCAATCGGGAGATATAATTCCGGCAACAGCACAAACTGCTTTCCAACAGTCTGATTATTGTGCCTGGAATATTTGGGCATCTATTACTCATCGTCCCTTATTACCTTTCCGTTATCAACCTTTAGGAGAAATGATGGCATTAGGGGTTGATAATGCGACTTTATCGGGGTTAGGGTTAAAATTAGATGGCCCCTTAGCTTATCTTACTAGACGGTTGCTTTATTTATATCGTTTACCCACCTTAAAACATCAATTGAACGTGGGGATTAATTGGATAACACAGCCACTAATTGAATGGTTTTCTTGATGTCTTAGAAAAGAAAAATTAATGATTTATGAAACAGCCTAAAGTTATTTTTTTTGATGCTGTTGGGACATTATTTGGAGTGAGGGGAACTGTCGGAGAAGTATATAGTTATCTTGCTTCTACGGTAGGATTACAATGTTCTGCTGATCACTTAGAAATAGCTTTTGTAGAAAAGTTTAAAATGTCCCCACCCTTGGCATTTCCTGGAGTCGATATTATTGACGTTCCTCAATTAGAGTACCAATGGTGGTATCAAGTGACTCATAATACGTTTGCCGAAATTGAAATGGTCGATAAATTTGCTGATTTTGATGATTTTTTTCGGCAACTTTATGATTATTTTGCAACACCTGATCCTTGGTTTCTTTATACAGATGTTTTTCCTGCTTTAAAATACTGGCAAAAACAGGGCATTGAATTGGGAATTATTTCTAATTTTGATAGTCGAATTTATGAGGTTCTTGATCTATTCGGACTGAGTAATTTTTTTAGCACTATTACAATTTCCTCAACCACTGGAACAGCCAAACCTCATCCTAATATTTTTATGAAAGCCTTAGAACAATATCAATGTCAACCTGAAGAAGTTTGGCATATTGGCGATAGTCAAAAAGAAGACTATGAAGGAGCAAAAGCTGTGGGAATTATCCCATTCTTGTTAGAAAGAGATAGCAAAAGAAAT
>JBCDDV010000608.1:0-2945 GCA_039180145.1 Cyanobacteria bacterium P01_G01_bin.49
ATCTGCCCACTGTAAATCATCTAAAAAAATAACTAATGGATGTTGTGCTTTTGTAAAGACTTTTAGGAAATTTTGAAAGACTAAATTAAAGCGATTTTGTGCTTGTGTTGCTTCTAATTGAGGAATTTCTGGTTGAGGGCCAATAATTTGTTCTATTTCTGGAATAACATCAATGATAACTTGACCATTAATGCCTAATGCGGTTAGGATTTCTTGTCGCCACTGATTAATTTTTTGATCGCATTCTGTTAATAGTTGATAAACGAGTTCTTGACAAGCTTGAATAACGGAACTGTAAGGAATATCTCGCTTAAACTGTTCAAATTTTCCTGTAATAAAATATCCTCTTTTTTGTGTAATTATTGGATTGATTTCTTTAATTAAAACTGATTTGCCAATCCCAGAATATCCAGATACTAGCACCATTTCATTCTGTCCTTGCATCACTTTTTCAAAGCTATCAATTAGAGACTTTATTTCTTCTTCTCGCCCGTAAAGTTTTTGAGGGATTTGGAATTTTTCAGAAATATCTTTTTGACCCAATACAAAGTTCTTAATCGTACTATTTTTGGTAATTTCAGCCAAACATTTTGTTAAATCAGCTTTTACTCCTTCAGCACTTTGATACCTTTCTTCTGCCGTTTTCGTTAATAATTTTAGGCAAATGCTAGAAATAATTGGAGGAATTTCTGGATTGACTTGATGAGGAGAAACTGGTTGTTTAGCGAGATGAAAGTGTACTAATTCTATCGGATCATCGGTCGTGAAAGGGAGTTGTCCCGTCAGCATTTCATAAAAAGTAACCCCCAATGAGTAAAAATCAGTATGATAGTCTATTTTACGATTCATTCTTCCTGTTTGTTCAGGAGACATATATGCTAGAGTTCCCTCAATCAGATTAGGATCGCATAAACTAGCATCTTCTGAAGAAAGTTGTGTGGAAATGCCAAAATCGATCAATTTAACCTGCTGGGTTTCTGGCTGTATAATGATGTTAGTTGGATTAATATCTTTATGAATAATATCAGCACGATGAATGTCAGCTAAACTGTCTACAATCTTTAGACAAATTTCCAGACATTCTTTCAATGTTAATAACTTTTGATTGAGTAAAAAATTGAGGGGAACTCCACCAAAATCTTCTAAAATAATGACAAGACTATTCTGATATTGTTCTAATCCGTAAGTTTTGATAACTCCAGGAAAATTTAAGTTTTTCAGGATCTCGTATTCCTGTTTAAATTGTGATAAGGTAATCGAATTTGGGTAACTTTCTTTGATGGTTTTGAAAATAACGGGTAAGTTATCTTGATCTCGATAACCACGATAAATGAAAGATTGGGAACTTTCATAAATTTTTTCCCGTATTTGATAACCATTAATAATCATATTCATGGCTAATTTTGACGATTTATATTGATGGTAATTCTAGGCACTAAAATTAGTTACCTTCAAACCTTTTCTGATTTGATTAAATCTAACAGTTGCGCTTCAGTGAGTTGAGTAATGCCTAACTTTTGTGCTTTAACTAATTTAGAGCCAGCTTCTTCGCCAATGACTAAGTAATCAGTTTTTGCACTCACTGAACCTGTGACTTTTCCCCCGGCTTTTTCAATTAAAGCTTTGGCTTCACTACGTTTTAAAGTGGGTAAAGTTCCTGTTAGAACAAAAATTTTTCCCGTTAAGGAGGTTAAGGAAACATGAGAAGCGTTTTGGAGAGATGGGGCTGCTTTTAATTGTAACCCAACTGTTTTTAATTGTTGAATAAGATCATTATTTTCCTTAATCTTAAACCAATCAACAACAGATTGGGCAATTTCTTCTCCAACGCCATAAACTGAACTCAGAGAAGCAAAAGAAGCTTGAGATAACTGATCGACTGTGGGAAAATTTTCTGCTAATAATTGGGCCGTAACGCTGCCAACATAGCGAATGCCTAACCCATACAAAACCCGTGACCAAGGTTGTTTTTTACTATCCTCAATGGCGGTGATTAACTTTTGAGCAGATTTTTCTCCCATTCTTTCTAAATTAGCGACATTTTGAGGCACTAAACGATATAAATCCCCTAAAGAATTAATTAAGCCGTTCTTAATCAATAAAATGACAACTTTTTCCCCCAACCCTCGAATATCCAAAGCATCCCGTGAGGCCCAATGAACTAAACTTCCCCGTAAAATGGCGGGACAAGAACGGTTAATGCAACGGGTGACAGCCTCTCCTTGGGGACGAACTAACAGAGAACCACATTCAGGACAATGATGCGGCATTTGATAGGGTTGGGTATTGGGTGGACGTAACTCCTTCAACACCCGAACCACTTCAGGGATAATTTCCCCTGCTTTGCGAATAATGACCTGATCCCCTACACGGATATCAAGTTGGGCAATGCGATCGCTATTATGTAGGGTAGCCCGTTGTACGGTTGTTCCAGCCAAATGGACAGGTTTCATCACCGCCATCGGCGTTACTGCCCCAGTTCGTCCTACATTGACGATAATCTCTTCTATAGTAGTGGGAACTTCTTCGGCCGGATATTTTAAGGCGATCGCCCAACGGGGAAACTTTTGGGTAAACCCTAATGCTTGTTGCAAGTCGTAAGGGTTCAATTTCACGACTACTCCATCAGTCATGTAGGGTAAGTCTTTCCTGGCAGTTTCCCAATGACGAAAATAGTCGGCAACAGCTTTTAGGGAGTGGCATAATTGACGATGAGGATTTACTAAAAAACCACTTTTTCCTAAAAATTCTAAAGACTCCCATTGACTGGCTACTGTGTCGGAGTCAGGGATATGCAACGTATAGGCGAAAAATTTTAAGCGTCTTTGATCGACAATTTTGGGATCTAACTGTCTGAGGGTTCCTGCTGCTGCGTTGCGGGGGTTGGCAAATAAAGACTCTCCAACTTCTTGCTTTTCTTGGTTAATGCGTTCAAATTCATCGAG
>JBCDDV010000609.1:0-2944 GCA_039180145.1 Cyanobacteria bacterium P01_G01_bin.49
CCGAAAGGGACGATTGCACCAAACAAAAATCGAGCTTTCTACCCTTCAAACTGTCTGCTAAAGCATACAATCCCTCCGCTGTGGTGTGAAAATTGTACTCACTGTGAGAGCGTTCTAATAGTTGAATGGGGGCAGCAGAAAGAGGGCTACTCATAGGCGTAGCGTAGAAGACTCCATGAAGCTGATCCACTTGCTCAATAATCTGGTTTAAGTCGGTTTCTGCACTAAAAACTAAACAGTTTGCCCCTTTTACTTCTAAGGACTGAATTTGCTTAATTTGCTGAAAAATGACTTCTTTTGTCGCTTTATTTGCTAAAATTTTATCCCATTCTTCCCGTTGCGGTAATTCCTCCTGGCTAACTAATATGATAGTTGTGTCTTCTATTGAAGCTATCTGTTCGGCAAATATTCCGCCTAAACTGTTGGATAAATTCCCTAAAATTAGGTAAGTTCCTCCTTTTCGGAGTTGAATTTTCTTCGTTTTTGGTTCCTTCAAGGACATTCGTTTAAAGGTTTGATGCCAACGATAAGAACCCCGATAAGCCACAATTAAGTCTTTCTGAGGATCAAGAAATTCAGCTAAAAGAGCTTGAGCAGTTGAATGTGGGGGGTGGGGGAAGATTTTACTCATAGTTCTCCCTGCTCCCTGCTCCCTGCTCTCCTGCTTACAAGACTCCTGCCTCTCTTGGTCAGCATTCCCTTGCGTCTTACGCCGGCGCGGGGTCTGACCGCTCCTGCCTTCTTCAATATCAATGTTGCGGCAGCGAACTTGGGGATATTCCTGATTAATTACCTGACATAACCCCAAAACAGGCATTTTTTCAGATATTAAATCCTCCTGTCCCACCACATCATAAAGCCCATTAGTGACTACAAAAATTTCTTGTGAAGAAGGAATAAGTGTTTGACCTAACCACAATAAACTGTAAAATCCTTGCTCTTGATATGCTGCAAATTCTTTGCTTTCTGTTTCAATTCCCCATAAATGAACGATAAAATCAGGCATTAATTCCCGTAGCCGTAAATCTTCTGCCAAAGCCTGATAATCTTTCCGTTGGTTAGAATTAAGGGTAAAGCAACGATAATCTGTTTCAGCAAACCCTTTTCCTTGAGTCACTGTCAATACATCTTGTCCCGCCTGGGTTAAACGATCAGCAATATTAGCTCCAATACCTTCAGAATCTAGAAAAATTAGCCAGCAAGACCGCTTGTCTCCTAAAGCTTCCCAATCAATGTTTAAAGGGGGTAAATCTCGTTCCCAGGAAGGAATATAAAACCAGTCTGATAGGTCAGGATAAATAGCGATCGCCTCTTCGGGTTCTTCAAATTTAGCCTCGATCCAGTATCTTTTCCGTTCAAAAGGATAAGTGGGTAACGGTACACGGTAACGATGTTCGTCAGCATAAAAACCAAACCAATTAATTTCAACCCCTGCTTGCCAGAGTTGCCCTACAGTGTTGAGAATGAAAGCAAGATCAGATTGTTCTTGTTTCGGATGACGCAAAGAGGTCAAAATCATCTGTTCAGCGTTTAAACCAAGCTGTTGTTGCGCTAGGGTACTTAATGTTTTTCCTGGCCCAATTTCTAAGAAGATGCGTTGCGGTTCTTTTCCCAACTCAGCGATTCCATCGGCAAAGCGAACAGTTTGCCGTAGATGAGTTGCCCAATAATGAGGATCAGTCGCTTCTGTCTCTTTAATCCAAGTTCCCGAAACATTAGAAATAAAGGGAATCTGCGGAGAATGCAGGGAAATACGAGCAACTTGAGCTTGAAATTTCTTTAAAATTGGCTCCATCATTGCTGAATGAAAGGCGTGGGAAGTATGGAGACGACGACAAGCAACTCCCTGGCTTTCTAACCGCTTCTGTAATGCTGCGATCGCTCTTTCTGTTCCTGATACGGCACATAATTGAGGCGCATTGACAGCAGCTAAGCTGAGATCGGGACTCAGCCATGTTTTAACCTCCGTTTCTCCCAAAGCAACGGATAACATTGCCCCAGAGGGACATTCCTGCATTAATTTACCGCGAATGGCTACCAAATTAAGAGCATCTTCTAAAGAAAAAATCCCTGCTAAGGTTGCTGCTACATACTCTCCAATACTGTGACCTATCATAGCGTCGGGTTGAATTCCCCACGCCATCCACAGTTTCGCTAAAGCATATTCAATGACAAATAGGGCAGGTTGAGCATAAATTGTCGATTGTAGTGAGGAGGCAGGGGGCAGGGGGCAGGAGGCAGGAGGTTTTGTTTCAAAAATAATCTCCCGTAAATCCCATCCTAAACTTGATTCAAGTAAGTCACAGCAGCGATCAACTTCTTGTTTAAAGATGGGTTGAGTGTCATAGAGTTCCTTCCCCATACCGACATATTGAGTTCCTTGTCCTGAAAATAAAAATGTTACGGGATGATGGGACGAAATCGTTGGAGAATGATGATTCAAAAAAGAAGATTCTAGTTGTTTTATTGCTTCTTTTTTGTCTTGACAAACGATAAAACGACGATAATCAAACTCTCTTCGTCCTACTTGTAGCGTATAGGTAACATCAGCTAAGTTTAATTCAGGATGCTGTTTTAAATGTTCGGCTAGGTTAGTTGTTGCTGTTTCTAAGACCGTGGGTGTTTTCGCTGACAACAGTAATAAATAACTTCTAAGTTCTAAATTCTTACTTCTAACTTCTGAAGGGGCTTCTTCTAAAATAACATGAGCATTAGTTCCCCCAATTCCAAAAGAACTAACCCCTGCGCGTCGAGGTGTGCCGTTGCTTTGCCATTCGGACAAGGTTGCATTGACATAAAAAGGGCTATTCGTAAAATCAATTTGGGGATTTGGCTGTTTAAAATGTAAACTGGGAGGGATTTGCCGATATTTTAGGGCAAGCGTCGCCTTAATTAAACTAGCAATTCCTGCTGCCGTATCTAGGTGTCCAATGTTGGTTTTTAC
>JBCDDV010000610.1:0-2940 GCA_039180145.1 Cyanobacteria bacterium P01_G01_bin.49
AAATGATAAATGATAAATGAAATGACCAAGTTGAGGTAAACTCAAGATGATCGTCATCAAAGATATTCCCTTAGCACAAATTCGTCGTCCTTTACCAAGACAAACTGATCCCCAAAAAAGTAAAAGCCCTCATGGACTCCATTGCTGAAGAGGGACTCAAAGAACCCATTGAAGTGTTAAAAGTCGAAGGAAACTATTACGGATTTTCTGGTTGTCACCGTTTTTAGGCCCATCAACGCTTAGGGAAAGCAACTATAAAATGTCGTGTACGTCATTCACGTAGGTCGGTTTTGGCAAGACATTTGGCATAGTAATGATATAAATATAACTCTTATGAAACAGACAAAAACTTATTCAGCTAATCATCAACAATTATCTCAACTGATGCACCAAGCTGGTATTACCAGTGTTAGACAATTGAGCGATGTTTCTGGGGTATCTCTGTGGCAGTTAAATCGACTGTTAGTAGGATTAATGCCTAAATTGCCCATTGAAGCATTACTCAAGTTATCTAAAACATTACAAGTCTCCGTAGAACAATTACTACTTAGCTTTGAGGTGGAATACGGATCGATCCCATCAGAAGCCTTATTAGGGGCAGAAACCTTCAAACAAGAGTATAATCACCTACAACAGCAATTAACTCAGCAAAAAGACACCCTAGAACAAGACTTTCAACACTCAAGTTTAGCAGTCATAGAATCTTGGTTGTTGCAATGGCCGACTGCCGCAATTATTGCACAAAAAAATCCTCAGTTATCCGCAGTGAAATTGTTGCCTTTAGTTAAACCTATTTTTGAGTTACTGAAAAAATGGGGATTGGAAATGACGGCAACTGTGGGGGATAAGGTTGCTTATGATCCTCAATTTCATCAATTATTAGAAGGGGGAGGAAGCGTCCAATCAGGAGATTTAGTGATGGTTCGTTATGTTGGTTATCGCCAAGGAGACAAACTCTTGTACAAAGCAAAAGTTAGCCCTGTAAGCTCATCTACAACCCGAGTTCGGTGTTAGGAGTTCGGTGTTAGGAGTTCGGTGTTAGGAGTTCGGATTTGAGTAAGTTTTCCACAAATTGTTTTATGTCGAACCCAGGTCTACAGACTAAATTGAAAGTCTACAATAAATGTTCTCTTTCTGTAATCGCCATACTGTGAGCCGGAAATTCTTCATAATGGGCTAAGGTTCGAGACGTTTCTTGGACTCGATCAAAGCCTTCTGAGGTCAAATAAGCGAGGGTAGACCGTTTGAGGAAATCATACACCGAAACCGCAGAATAGGAACGGGCAAATCCCCCTGTAGGTAAAACTGCGTTAATACCGATCGCATAGGTTGCCGCCGAGGAGGGAGTATATTTTCCTAAGAGAATTTCTCCGGCATTTTTCACCTGTCCCACCACTTTCAAGGGATCATCGATTAAAATTTCGAGATGTTCTGGGGCATAGTCATTAATAAAATCCAGGGACTCTTGTAAACTTGAAGTCAGGATAATCCCGCCATAGGCATTTAACCCCGCTTCACAAAATTCTCGTCGCCATTGGGGAAGTTTGCCTAGATAGTCTGAAGCATATTGACTGGCTTTTTCGGCCACACTCTCACTATGTGTCACAAGCAAAGCAGCCGAGTCAGGGCCATGTTCTGCTTCGATGAGTAAATCGAGGGCTGCTAATTGGGGGTTTGTGGTTTCATCGGCTAAGACAATGGACTCACTGGGGCCGGCCGGTAATCCCACATCAACGGTACCAAATAAAACCCGTTTTGCGGCTGCCCCATAGATACTACAAGGGCCAGTCAGTTTATCCACTTTAGGAACCGTTGGAGTGCCTAGTGCCATCGCTGCCAATGCTTGGACACCTCCTAATTTATAGACTTCTGTAACGCCTGCCAGTTGGGCGACATATAGGGAAACAGGTTCAACTTGCCCTTGTTTATCAGGAGGCGTACAAACCACAATTTGTTCTACTCCTGCCACCATTGCAGGGATGGTCAACATTAACATCATCGAAGGAAAAGCCCCTTTTCCCCTAGGAACATATAACCCCACACTAGGAATGGGCGTAATTTTTTCCCCTGCAAAGATGCCAGTATCAATTTCGGCTAAGTTCATTTCTTCAGGCATTTGCCGTTGATGCACTTCTTTGATGTTGCGAAACGCTTGTTCAACGGCCCGTTTTACGTCGGGTTCTACCAGATGTTCTGCTTGGGCGAATTCTGCCTCTGTCACTTTGATATTTTCAGTCGTTGCCCCCTCGTAATCAAATTTACGGGCGTATTTAATCAGTCCCTCATCTGCTGTTTGAGCGATCGCCGTAATCACTTCTTGGGCAATGGGAATCACTTGATCAATGTCTAACTCTGCCCGTCGCTTTAATTTGGCGAGATCGGCTAATGTCATTTGGGCAAGTTTGAGAATTCTGACCACTATGCTTCTCCTGATGGGGTAATTTTTCTATTTTATTAGTTATGGATATTAATGATGAAAAGCCAAACCACAAAAATAATCAAAAGCTATCATCCAAATGAATATACCTGAGTTTTTTGAGTGGGACGAAAATAAACGTCAAGCTAATATAGAAAAACATGGGATAGACTTTGCTGACTTAGATGAGCTATTTACTAAGCCATTCTTAGAGCGTATCGATAACCGTATTGATTATGGAGAAACGAGAATTATCCTCTTAGGTCAATTAAATGGGGTCATTCTTTATGTTGTCTATACGTGGCGTGGATCAGCGCGTCGTTTTATTAGTGCTAGGAGAGCTAACCAGCGTGAAAGAAGAAAATATTACCAGAGTTTCCCGTGAAGAATGGGCCCAAATGAAGGGTCAAACTGATTGGGATAAAGTTAAAGCGATGACCGATGAGGAAATTGAACAAAACGCCCTAGATGATCCTGATAGTCAGCCTATTCCTGATGAAATGTGGGATGAGGCTAAAGTTATT
>JBCDDV010000611.1:0-2937 GCA_039180145.1 Cyanobacteria bacterium P01_G01_bin.49
ATGATTTTTAAAGCTTGTGATAATAAAAAATAATGTGAATCCTAAAATGATCCATCGTAAATAAGGTTTAATTAATGACATAAAAATCAAAATTCTACGTGGAGATAATATACCATGTAGAATTGCTTATATTATTACTACTATTTTAGATATTCAAAAACGTAATTGAGAAGATTTTGGGTCAACTACCTTGAAACGTCACAAAATTGCTGGTATTGAACCCAATACTTGCTTTTATAAGATTATACTAACCTAAGTCTAGAACAGTATCCCTCACTAGATCTTGCGATTGAATGTGATGTCACCTCTCAAACTACTCTTGACGCATATACTGCGATCGCTGTCCCAGAAGTTTGGATATATCGCAATCAGCAATTAACTATCTATCGTTGGGAAAATAATGCTTATCTTTCAGTGGAAAATAGCCTAACATTTCCGAATATTCTTGTGAAACAACTAATCCCTAAATTAGTAAAGCAAGCAATTCAAGAAGGAACTCGCCCTATGCTACAGTACCTTAAAAATTATTTAGTTTCTGGGGATGTTTATTGAAATTCAAAAAAAGCATCTAATGCCATTTTCTGAATCTTTTTTAAAGGTTGCTCAAACTTTTTAGCTAGTATGACGCAATCTTCATATTCTGGTTGAACATTAATAATTGTTTTTTCTTTTCCCATTCCTTGAGTAGCTATCTTAACTCGAACTTGACCATACTGTGTCTCAACTGTTTGTATTTCTCTATCTAAAATTGAGCGTTTTTGAATTAGCTGACGAATGCCTAATGTGGTTGTTTCTTTGAAAATAATTTCTTCACAGACAGAAACTTTATCTAAAGGACAAATCACCGTTAATAAAATGCCAGGGCGAGACTTTTTCATATTAACTGACTGGGTAAATACATCTAATGCCCCTGCGGTCAATAAAATCTCGAAAATATAGCCAATAATCTGCGGGTTTAAATCATCAATTTGCGTCTCTAATACAGCGATAAACTCTAGATCACTGTTTTTTTTTCTGTCATACTTTTCCCAATCCAGAGACGCAAAATATTGGGAATTGGTAACTCTTTTGAACCAGCCCCTAAGCCAACTTTTTCTAATTTCATTTGAGGGGGTTCTCCAAAACTTTTGACTAAAGTAGTGGCGATCGCTGCCCCAGTTGGTGTTACTAATTCGTGATCAATGTTATTACCATAAATAGGAACTTGACGAGACTCCCATAACTTCATCACTGCCGGAACCGGAACAGGTAACCGGCCATGGGCTGCCCAAACTGTTCCCCCACCTGTGGGCATGGCTGAACAGTATAAGGTTTCAATCTTTAACCAATCTAATCCTAGACAAGTCCCTAGGATATCTACGATGGCATCTGTCGCTCCTACCTCGTGAAAATGAACTTTTTCGGGTTCAACGCCGTGTACTGCCCCTTCTGCTACGGCTAACTGACGAAATATATCAAGACCCCATTGTGTTACTTGTGAGGGAAAATTTGCCTGTCGAATCATCCTTTCAATTTCGGGTAAATGACGAGCTTTTACATGATGGTTATGATGGTGATGGTCTGTATTTTGGGAGTTTAATAAGTCAACATGAACTTTGGTAGCCAGTTGTCCGTGACGATGAAGCTTTTCTTCTCTTAATTTATATTCTTGGTCGATTTTTAGCCCTTTGAGTTGCTCAATCAAGTATTCTAAAGGAACACCACTATCAACTAAGGCCCCTAAAAACATATCGCCCGCAATTCCTGTGGCACAGTCTAAATAAGCTATTTTTGTCATAAACTATGGCTATCCTATACGATCTTCATCCCCAAAATCCCCAGCCTCGTCGCATCGAGGAAATTTGTGATGCCCTCAAAAAAGGGGCAATTATGCTTTATCCAACCGATACAGTTTATGCGATCGGTTGCGATCTCCATCATAAATCAGCCGTGCAGCGAGTTCGACAATTAAAACAATTATCTAATGATAAACCCTTAACGTTTTTGTGTTCTTCTCTATCCAATATTTCTGAATATGCTAACGTAACCGATGATGCTTATCGTATTATGAAACGAGTCGTTCCTGGCCCCTATACTTTCCTTTTACCAGCTACAAAACTTGTGCCAAAATTGGTCATGAGTCCCAAGCGTAAATCAACAGGAATTCGGGTTCCCAATCATCCTATCTGTCAAGTTATTTTAGAAGAATTGGCTAATCCAATCATTTCAACTTCGGCCCATTTACCAGATGAAGATGGTGAATTTCCAACCATTGGGTTAGAAAAAGCTAAGTTATTTGATATTTTTGATAATCAAGTTGATCTGATCATTGATAATGACTCAGAACCTGGGTATGAAGTATCAACAATTCTAGATATGACTTCAAATCCTCCTGCTATTATTCGACAAGGTTTGGGTTGGGAAGAATTACAAAATTGGGTAACAGTAACGGTTTAATTGTCGTTAATCAGTAATCATTCCTCTCTTTCTTAAAATAAAAAATAACGATGAAAGTAATACCCACAAAAATTCCTGACGTTCTTATTATTGACCCCCGTATTTTTGGTGACGAACGAGGCTTTTTTTATGAAAGTTATAATCAAAAAATATTTGCAGAAACAACAGGAATTAGTCGAAACTTTGTTCAAGATAATCACTGTCATTCTTTCAAAAATGTTTTAAGAGGGTTACATTATCAAATCCAACAACCTCAAGGAAAATTAGTTCGGGTTGTCGCTGGAGAAGTGTTAGATATTGCTGTTGACATTCGCAAAAATTCTCCTATGTTTGGGCAGTGGGTAGGATGTGTTTTAAATGCAGAAAATATGTATCATTTTTGGATTCCAGAGGGATTTGCTCATGGTTTTTTAGTCTTATCTAACACAGCAGATGTCTTATTTAAAACGACTAATTATTACGCACCACAATATGAAAGAATAATTTTCTGGAATGATTCGG
>JBCDDV010000612.1:0-2935 GCA_039180145.1 Cyanobacteria bacterium P01_G01_bin.49
CTGGAGGGCGATCGCTTATTAACCTTACCCTCTTATTATACATTAACTCTTCAAGCGGATTTCATATTATCAAGACACTGCGGGTAAGTTTCTCAACTTTCTCAACAATATCGAAGGCAAACAACCAGGCGATCCCAAAAAAGCAGCCGAAGCAATCATTAAGGTAGTTGACTCAGACAACCCACCCTTAAGACTGGTGCTAGGAAAATACGCCTATACTAAATTTCGTAAATTTATGGAGAGCGCTGACTTTTAGAGCGATCTGTCAAAACCCTCAAATTTCTAAACTAACCGTAAATTACGAAGCAAACTCAAACAAATTACCAATATGGCTAACTTACAACAAAGACGCACTCAAAATGTTGACGGTGATTTTTATGTAGATCGCTCTTGTATAAACTGCGATACCTGTCGTTGGATGGCTCCCAATATCTATCGACAAGAAGGTTCTAAATCTGCTGTATACTACCAACCAAGTAATTCAGCAGAACGCATTCAAGCTCTCGAAGCACTGCTAGCTTGTCCGACAGCTTCAATTGGTACGGTAGAGAAACCCCAAGAAATCAAGCTAGTACAGTCGAGATTTCCGCTTGGCATCGCAGAAAATGTTTATCATTGTGGCTATCACTCAGAATCTTCTTTTGGTGCTGCAAGTTACTTAATTCAACGTCCGTCAGGAAATATTTTAGTAGATTCCCCTCGTTTCACACCGCCATTGGTCAAACAAATCGAACAGATGGGAGGAATTAAATATCTGTATCTCACTCATCGCGACGATGTTGCTGACCATCGTAACCCTCTTCTGTCACTCTCCGAGTTTAAGAAACAAGAAATAAAACAATTTATGCAGAGGAGAAAAATGGTTGAAGCTGATTTATAGCATGAATCAAATCATGAAAACCTAAGCGTAAAGATGTATTTGGAAACATATCTAACCAAGGAGACAACAACCATAATAAAAGAGTTGGCTGAATGATTAAACGAAGATTATTCAATACATTTTTCCATCCATTGCTATAATTCCATTGTGGATGTATAGATAGAGAAGTTTGGGGATTAACCGTTTCTTTTTTGGCTTGATTTTCTAATTGTAGAGATAAAAAAGGCTGAGTATTTAAACTAACCATCAAATAAGAACTCATAATGATTTCCCACCATCTCTCAATAAGAGAAAATTGAGTAAAACGGTAATCAGTCCAACCCTCTCTTGGTGCGCATTCCCTTGCGTCTTACGCCGTGCAATCGCGCCGCAGCGTAGCGAGGAACGCGGGGTCGCACCGCTTCTTCCTGTCTCCAGTTTCATCAATTATCATGATGATTTTTTCTTTTTTTAGTGCTTGTAAAGTTTTCGGCAATCTGCTTTTTCTTAATTCCGTTACTTCCCAAGGCGAATAGGCTATAAAGTGATGCAGGGATTGAGGTGAATTTATCCCTACTATCTTAGCAATTTCTGGTAAAGATTTTTTCTTAATTGGTGAGATAATTCCTAAATGTAGATATTTAAAACATTCATAGCTTCTGACTTCTGTAAAAAGGGACTTATAAGCTTCACAATATTCATCAATAACTGATACTGTTGGTTGTGCATCTCTAGCTAAGTGTTTGAGAATTTGCCATTCTACATCCATTGTCCCCTCCGCTTTTCAGCCGATTCTAGCTCTCTTTATTTTACTTTGATTTTCGGAGAGTGACAGAAGAGGGATAAGAATGGGTGATGGGGTGACAATGAACAATCAACAATCAACAAAATTCCTAAACTATTGAAACAAGAATCCAATGCCAACCAATGAAACTAAGACTCCCAAAAATGCTCTGACAGAGATTTTTTGACCCATTGCTAGGGCAAACGGCAGCACAAATAAAGGACTGGTTGCTAATAAAGTTTGGGCAATACCTGCGGGGGCAAATTTCAGGGATGTTTGCTGTAACCAAATGCCTAAATAGGTACTTCCAAAGGCAACAATACTGATAATTCCCAGCACTCGTAAAGATAGTTGGACAGGAATTGTTTGTTTTTTTCTGCGGGGAATTAATAATAAAATGCCAACAATCATGAGTCCGCCAATTAACCGTAATAGAGTGCTTTCTAAGGGCGAAAAATCAGATTTAACTAAGGCAAAACGAGCTAATACCACTCCACTTGCTTGGGAAAATGCAGCTAAAATTCCCCATAGTATTCCTTGCTTTGGATTAGGGTGATTAACAACCGAATCTGGTGTGCGTTCTGTAATTACCCAAGCTACTCCTAATAGCGTTAAAATAATCCCAAAACAAGATATCAACTCAAGGGTTTCTGATAAGAAAATTAGAGCTAAAATTGCTGACATGGGTATCGCTAAGGTTTCCATCAATAGGGTGCGTCTTGCCCCTAAAAAGTTTAAGGTCGTAAAATAAGCCGTATCCCCTAATCCAATACCAATAGCACCGCTTAGTAATAAGATGGCAAACGGCAAAGGAGTCAAATCTGGAATACTATTGCGGGTTAATAGTAAAGTTAAGATAATGAGCAGTGTGGCAATAATTCCTTTTAGTAAATTTAGTTGTAAAGGGGGAATTCGTTGTCCTAACAAGGCGTAGACTATAGATGATGCTGCCCATAGAAAAGCTGCTCCCAATGCAGCAAATTCTCCAATGAATTGATTAATTATTACCATTTATTAATATGTTGGCTGCTCTAATTGAACTATGGCTCGATTTAGGTAATACTACAATCTAGTTTCCATATCCTCTTTTTGCTACTTTGCAATCAAATTCTTCTGCCTTGCCCAATTATAACTGGGTGGTCAAAGCCGAATTCAGGTAAATTACTGAAATGCCGAAAAAAATTCCTAAAATTTCCGCACAACCACTGACAATTATATCTAACTAACAACGGTAGAATCAAATCAATATTTTCTTGTTGGTCAAGATATTTTTTCTGAAAGATATTGCTGAC
>JBCDDV010000613.1:0-2935 GCA_039180145.1 Cyanobacteria bacterium P01_G01_bin.49
CTGTCATCTTACTGATTGTTAAGTAAGGGAAATGACAATATAAATAATCAATAATAATCAGATCAGCTAAGGTTTCTCCTAAATATTCTAATCGTTCATTATCATTTTCGGGCTGATTAATTTGTTTCGCATAAGAAGAATGAGTTAAAGAGAGAAAAAGTAGATCAGTATTTTTAAAGTTGAAACTAATTTTTTTTTGAACGACATCCGAATTCCATTGCATATACAGTTTTTTGATAAATTTATTCTTATTGTATAGCAATTCCTAGTAGTTGGTAATTAGTTAGAAAACTAGGAAAGAATTGAGCAGCTTGATGCTGTGTTATTGCTTCCCTCCTCTAAATCTGTCAATTTTGAGGAATAAGTTTGATCGACTCAAAAAAACTTTGATCAGCAGTCTGTTGAAAACCGAGTGGCCTAAAAAAGATACTAAAAAAATCAACAATTTTTACATCGGTGACCATAAACTATTAATGAGCGAATTGATTTGCGATAACTCTCACACAGATACGATGAACCTAAAAACCTTTCCTGGCAAAAGTTATCCTCTGGGTGCTACCGTTGAAAAAGACGGTAAGCAGGGAGTTAATTTTTGCATTTTCTCCAAACACGCCGAATTTATCGAATTGCTGTTATTTGATGAACCTAACGCCCCTCAACCAAGCGCAATCATCCCCTTAGACCCCAAAATTAATCAAACCAATTTTTTTTGGCATGTTTTCATTTCTGGACTTCAAGCAGGACAGGTTTACGCTTACCGAGTACATGGCCCTTACGATCCTCAAAATGGTCATCGCTTTAACCCACAAAAAGTTCTCTTAGATCCTTATGGTAAAGCCATTGTTGGGTCTTCTATTTATAATCGTGAAACAGCGGTTCAATCAGAGGATAATTGCGCTCAAGCATTACGCAGTGTGGTGGTAGATAATGAAACCTATGATTGGGAAGGAGACTGGGAAGGCTATGATCCAGAAGATAAGACCAAACAGCCTCGTCTCCAAATTGATTATTCTGCCAGTGTTATTTACGAAATGCACGTGGGTGGGTTTACTCGTCATCCCAATTCTGGCGTATCCTCTGAAAAAAGAGGAACGTTTGCGGGATTAATTGAAAAAATTCCTTACTTAAAAAGTTTAGGCATTACAGCCGTTGAATTATTGCCTGTTCATTATTTTGACATAGAAGATGCAAGAGATGGATTGAGTAATTATTGGGGTTATAGCACCGTTAGTTTCTTTGCGCCTCATCGCATCTATAGTTCTGATCAAAGTCCTTTAGGCCCCCTGAATGAGTTTCGGGACATGGTGAAAGCCCTGCATAAAGCGGGAATTGAGGTGATTTTAGATGTGGTGTTTAATCACACTGCTGAAGGAGACGAGCGAGGGCCAACTCTTTGTTTTCGCGGCATTGATAACGAAACCTATTACATTCTAGAAGAGAACAAATCTAACTACAAGAACTATAGTGGTTGTGGCAACACCTTTCGGGGAAATCATCCCATTGTCAGTCGTCTCATTTTAGACTGTTTGCGCTATTGGGTCACAGAAATGCACGTGGATGGGTTTCGCTTCGATCTAGCCTCTGTTCTCTCTAGGGATGCCTATGGAAGTCCTCTAGAAGAGTGGAAAACCTATACCCCAGACATTTTATGGGTCATTGAATCTGATTCTATGTTAGCCGGGACGAAATTAATTGCAGAGGCTTGGGATGCAGCCGGACTTTATGACGTGGGACGGTTTGTCGAATTGGCGGATTGGTTTTCTGAGTGGAATGGGCCATTTCGGGATGATATACGCCGCTTTGTGAAGGGGGATAATGGAATGATTCCCTGTTTAGCAACGCGCATTTTAGGGAGTCCGGATATTTATCATCGTGCGGATATTGATATTAATCGCAGCATTAATTTTGTTACTTGTCACGATGGTTTTACCCTTAATGACCTAGTATCTTATAACCAAAAATATAACATAGCCAATTTAGAAAATAATCGTGATGGTGCCAATGATAATCATAGTTGGAATTGTGGGGTAGAAGGAGATACCAATAATCCTCAAATAGAAGCCTTACGATTACAACAAATTAAAAATTTTCTAACCATTCTTTTCTTGTCCCAAGGAACTCCGATGATTTTAATGGGAGATGAAGTTAGACGGACACAACAGGGTAATAATAATGGTTATTGCCAAGATAATGAACTCAGTTGGTTTAGTTGGGATGCGGTTGAAAAAGAATATGATTTATGGTGTTTTATTCGACGACTGATTCATTTTATTCAAGGATTACAATTATTTCGCCAAGAGAAACGGTTAGAAGTTAGCTACGAAAATCTTAATCATCCTCATATTAGTTGGCACGGTGTCAAGTTAGGTCAACCAGATTGGTCTTATTATTCCCATTGTTTAGCTTTTAGTTTACGCTATCCTGATGTTGATGAATATTTGCACGTCATTTTTAATGCTTATTGGGAACCCTTAGAATTTGAATTACCATCGTTGGGTTATGGAAATTGTTGGTATCGCATTATTGATACCGCATTACCTCTTAATGAAACATTTTGTGAATTAGAAGCAGCTTATCAAGTTAAAACAGAAACTTATCTAGTTAAAGCACGCTCTTGTGTTGTTTTAATGGTTAAACCAATAACATGATTTGATGAGGAAACGAAGATTGTTTTGTGGAATTGTCAAGTTTTTCTCAAAGTTTTAACCTCTCTTCTGGGTTTCTTTTGACTGCGATCGCCGCTTTTTTTACAGGGTAAGCTCATCTTAAATCCGCTTGACAGAAGGCATTGAGAACAGTCATCATGTAATTGTTGTTCATCGCAGCTTGCTTCATTTTTTGGCGCAGACTACGTTTAAATGTTTTCTCTTGTAGGTAAGCTGGCATATAGCAATCACTCTTTTTTAACTATTTCTCTATTTTACACTTATTTAAG
>JBCDDV010000614.1:0-2925 GCA_039180145.1 Cyanobacteria bacterium P01_G01_bin.49
AACTTTCCATAAGTGCTTGCAGTCGCACTATTCCTTAATGTGCTTTCCATAGAGTTATTGGGAAATAAGAACAAAAATCCATAAATTAAGGAGTGAATAAATGTCCCAAGGCATTCAGCATCAAACATTTAGACAACGGGCACAGACGGGTAAATACATTGCATGGGGACTAACCGGTTTTGATGCATATATGACCCATCTTTACCTGGCAAACTTAGTTAAAACAGGGACTTACGTAAATTTCTACCTGTTCAAATTATCAGCCAACACAGTTATAGGAATATTAGGAGCTGCCTTTATCAGCCTTTACCAACTGACAATCATCTCAATGCTTTTCAACCCCTCATTCTTTGCCAAAGTTGCTTCCGCACCCAAACAGATTTTAAGTAGTTTATCTCCAGACGCAGCTAAGCTTTACAGAGTAGTCCTTTACAGTGGATTAGCAGTATTAGCCTTCGGCTTCTTCAAAATCTGTCAAATCAACCTACAGGGAACTGTAACCATGCTTGGAACTGGTGATAACGAATTTGCAAGATTCCTTTCAGTTCTCATCATGATTTCAGGTGAAGTTGCTCTACATCTTGCATTTATGAATGAACTTATGGCAGGAGACGAAAAAAACACCAGTAATGGCGGATTAAAGCTTTAGTATTCCAATTTTTGAAAATATAAGCACAGTAACTATGGATTTACTAACTATTGTCGTAATTTTTGGCGGTGGACTAGTTTGTGCGGTTATTTGGGGAGTAGCAATATGGTCAAACAATTCCAAAAGACGATAGACCGATTACCAAGCTGGGGGAAGGAATTGATAAGTAGAGCGATATTTTATCTGACAATAGCGATCGCGTTATTTGTTCTCATCCCATCATCGGTTCTAATCGTTCGATATTACCTAAAACCCTGGATGCCCCAAACTGAGCAACCTATCAATTGATGGCAGGAGGCAGTCCCGATGAAACAATTGGTTCACCACCAATAACCATTCGTCTTATTACTCTTTCCCACTGCCGACTGCCGACTGCCCGACTTAGAAATCAGGAGGCAGGGAGCAGGGAAAGCAGGGGGAGAAAAATTTCACGTCTGGGTTGTGAAAAAGATTAATTTTCCTGCCGTCTGTGACAACGCAGGAGCGTGTTTACCATAGCGCAGCAAACTGCCTCTGTTAGCCGATGTCCTCCTTGCGAAGCGAGATAAATAATGGCTCCCAATGGGAGCCAGATACTAAACTCTAGCTAATATTATGAACCCACAAGATTACCAAAAACCACAAGTAATCGTACAAGAGCGCATTCACTATAAGGAGCGCTTTTTTCTTATCTCTGCTAACTTCTGGAAGGGCAGTATATTCGGCTGGTTATTACTCCCCTGGGTAATGAGCGCGCTGTTTAATTCTGCAATCGCAAATAGTCCCCTCAAGCCATTACATGACATCTGGGTAAGCGGTTCTAACCTCTATAACGACGCTGCACTTGGTCTAAATTGCAAGATTAGAGAGGTCAAGAATGGTAAGTAATTTCCTATCTATCTACATTGCCACGAAGCAACCAGAACCGCCCAGCAAGGAACATCAGCGCGATGTCGGAGGAGTTATAACCTTGCTCGTAACTGTAGCCAGCAGTCTGCTATCCAACCGCAAACAGGAGCAAGAATCACAGAAAGTAAATATTGAGGTAGGGGTAAGCAATACACCGGACTCTACCTCCATCCCTGATAACAGCGCTGATAAAGCACCTAATTACAACTGGGTTAACCAAGTACTTAAATTACCCTTTCGTATTATTTCAGGGGAACAGGGAAGTGGTAAAAGTACTTTAGAACGATTTATGATAGCCAAACTAAAAGATGCAGGATATAGCGTAGTTTGCATAAATCCAGAAACTAACCCAGATGTCTGGCTGGGAGTAACGGTTCTGTCGAATCCAGATGATATCACCAATTACCTTAAGCAATTCCCTCAAATGGTTCGACAAAGACAGCAAGATGCTAGAGATAAGGGAATTGATGAGGATGACTATCTCGATGTAGTCAGAACAAAGAAAGCATTTGAGGGACGACCATCCCAAAACACAACCATACCAGGTTTATCCCATTGGAAAGATGATGGTTTAATTGCAATATTTTTCATGGAAACTAACACCTATGAAGTTCACGGTGTTAACCCTGATGTTTGGGCTGATGCCTTAAAACAATGCCTTACTAATATTCGTAAATGGGGTTTTACTGCTTGTTTTACGGCTCATTCAGACAACCAAACTAGTGTAGCCAGCAAATTAAAAGGATTTTCCAAACTATTAGATTCACAACCAAGAATTGATTGTATTTCTCAGCCCCATCCTCAAACTGGTGAAGCTGTGAGCAGTGGTAAAGGCTTGTTGAAAATGAAGGGTATTAATGATAAAAAACCAGTAGAAATCGACCTCTATAATTATCCAAAAACTAAAGATTTTCGTACTGATGATGAGCGCAATTATGAACAAACAATAAAAGCTAATAATAGCGATAAAAATGTTGATTTAACTGAAAATAATGATAATCAAATTATTAATATTGCTGATGATTTACAGCAAACAGAGTATAGCTCCTATGAAGCATTAGCAATTAAAGTTTATGATTCTTGTAAAGGTGTTGGTAAATTAAAGGTTTCTCGTTTACCTACTAAATGTTATGCCATCAAAAAACATATTGTTCTGAAGTTTGGTAAACAAGATTTAGATAGACCTCAACAAGTGCAAGAGCTACATATCATTTTGGGTATTCTTGAGTATCAAAGTAAAGCCAAATTATTTGCCCATAAGGATGAATTGGGGTTAATTATTCCTCATAAGGATAATGAATTTATAATAATTTAACTTAGTCTGTGCGACTATGCGTTGATAGAATAAATCCTTGTGCGTTATACACACACTGACACACAGCCCGCAC
>JBCDDV010000615.1:0-2921 GCA_039180145.1 Cyanobacteria bacterium P01_G01_bin.49
ATATCAGGGAAAACTAAGTTAAATTAGAACGGAAAGTTCATCTAATCATGACTTATGGTGTCCTAGATAACTTCATACATTAAATATCGATTTTGCGAAAATATGTTGAACCGTATTCAAGATACAATTGGAGGGTTGTTTGAGGGAAAGTCTCAAGGTGTAGGATTAGAAATTACCCCTGAGAGATTAAACTTAGCCCAATTAACCAAACGCGGGCAAGGCTACAAATTAGCCAAATTTTGTACAGCAGAAGTACCCGAAGGTATTTTTGAAGAAGGGAAAATTGTGGATTCTCCTGGATTAGCTGAACTCATTCAAGAGATGTTTAGTGAGTACAAAATTAAAGCAAAACGCATTGCCACAGCCGTTCCCATGCGAGAAAGCATTATTCGTATTATTCCCATTCCGGCTGAGTTAGATGAAGAGGAATTACGAGAGATGGTACTCAACCATGAAGCTCCTTTATTTTTACCTTTTCCTAGAGAAGAAGTCGATTTAGACTATCAAAAACTCGGCTTTTTTGAAGATGAAGATGGCATTGAAAAAGTCCAAGTGCTATTAGTAGCAACACGCAGAGAAGTGACTGATTCTTATATGGATACTTTTAATCAAGCAGGATTAGAAGTTGATATCTTAGACATTAACAGCTTTGCTTTGATTCGCACCATCAGAGAACAACTCCGTCAATTTAGCTCAGCAGAGGCAGCCGTCTTAGTTGATGTGGAATTTGACAGTACGGAAATTGCCATTGTTGTCGATGGCGTTCCCCAATTTTCTCGGACTGTTCCCATTGGGACTTTTCAGATGCAAAATGCCCTATCTCGCGCCATGAATTTACCCCCATCTCGCAATCCAGAAATTCTTCAAGGAATGACAATTCCGGTGACTCAGTTTGATAGCTTGAGTACCCAAGGTGCTGATGTTAATCCTGGAATGACTGCCTTGATGTGGGTGTTGGGGGAACTGACCGATGAGTTGAGACGGTCTATCAATTTTTACTTAAACCAAAGTGAAAACTTGGAAGTAGTACAATTACTATTAGCTGGTCCTGGCGGAGGACTAATACAACTTGATGAATATTTTACCCACCGCTTAAATTTACCTGCTATGCAGATTGATCCCGTTGCATCATTAGCCTTAGAAGTTGATAAAGAGATTTCCTCAATTCAACGGCCAGGGTTAGGAATCGTATTAGGTTTAGGGTTACGAGAGGTTTAGTCCTATGTATGGTTTAGATGTTAACTTTCTTAAAGACCGTCAGTTAGATACTAGTGCTAAAGAAACAGCCATTAGCGAATCTAAAAGTCTGTCTTTTCAGAAACAGTTACCGATAGTCATCGGGGGGGCAGTCATGGTTTTATTGCCTATCCTCACAGCAACATCCCTATTGGTGTTGAATCAGTTGTCCTCTCAAACCCAGGAGAACATTCAACAATTAGAAGGAGAATTAGGCACACTGAATGCTCAAAATAATAGCATTGCAGAAATTGAAGCCACAATCGAGCAAAATAATGCAGAGATTCAATCTCTGGTCACTGTTTTTAATCAAATTAGGCCTTGGTCAGCAATTTTAAAAGAAATTGAGGATCGAATCCCGGCCAATGTGCAAGTAGCTTCCATTGAGCAAGATGAAACTAAAGTCGCCATTCAAGGTTATGCTCTTGATTATGATGATCTCAATGACTTTTTGCTAACGTTGCAAAGTTCTCCCTTACTTCAAGCTGACCAAACCACCATTACCGAAGCGAGTTTGGATGACTTACCAATAGAGGCCCAAAGTCCTTCTGAAAATCTGATCATTGAAATCCCTCAAGGGGTTAAATATACCATTACCACAGCAATTACTGACCGTCCCTCAACTGAATTAGTACAAGAATTCGCTCGTGACGGGGCAGTTGGGTTAGTGAATCGCATTAGAACCCTTGAAAGTAAAGGAGTGCTACAGCCATGAGGACATTTTCTGAAGAGTTTATTCCAGAGGAAGAACAAGATTTTGAGGAGGATGAGACTAATTATCCGACAGCCTTTGGGATTACTTTTACCCCACAAGTTAGCGGCATTAGTCTTGCTGTGTTAGGGGTTCTTAGTTCAGCCTACATTTTACTCAATTTAGTCATGCCTGCCTATGACAATTACAACACCCTTAAAGCAGATGAAGCAGCAAAACAAAGTCAAATTGAGCAGCAAAAATCGGGAAAACTCGATACAAAAATGATTGAATCTGAGCAAAAATTGAGAGAATCAAAAGCGTTAAGGGCGCAAGTATTATCTTTGTTTTCCAGTGAACAAAGTCTAAAAACTCTGTTGTTAGATGTTGATAAACTAGTAGAAAAACATCAAGCTAAATTGTTAAGTTTTCAACCAGATGGTTCTCTAACCGTGATCAATGATGCCTCTTTGGGAGAAGGGGTTAACAATCGTTTAAAACGTCAGCGATTTACCTTAACCATTGAAGGAGGTTTTGGACAAACCCAAAGCTTACTGCGTGATCTAGAGCGGTTACAGCCCCTTTTATTGGTTCAGAAATTAAACTCTAAATTAGTCGAAGAACAATTTACAATCGAAATTGTTGATGTTCAACAAGAAGGAGGAGAAGTTATTGCTCAAGGACAAGCAACGACCCAAGGACAAGATAAAGTAGAAACTAGTTTTATTCTAGATGCCATTTTGCCTTTAAGTCCTGAAGAAGTTGCTGACTTAGCACCTAAACCAGAAGAAGGGCAATAAAAAAAACCAAATTAATAAAAAGCAACTAACTTATTAGTTAACAAGTGTGTGTGAAATTGTCTTTAAAGAGGAGTGAATTGTGAAAAATTATTGTTACCCGCTTATTGCTGGCGGAGCATTTTTGGGACATGTATCTGTAGTGGGACAGTGGGACATTTGTCAAGTGGGACATGAAGCTGTAGTGGGACAGTGGG
>JBCDDV010000616.1:0-2919 GCA_039180145.1 Cyanobacteria bacterium P01_G01_bin.49
AGTAGAAATCACCAGATGGAGTAAATTTCATTTTTATCAATCTGCATCACAACCGATGGAAATTATCCTCATTCAACGTAAAGGAAAAGGTCTTTCCCACAAAGCAGCAAAACCGATGTGGTTAGCGTGGATAGGAGAAGAAGAACTATCTTTAAACGAGATTTGGAAACTTTATTTAAGACGCTTTGCCATCGAGCATTGGAACCGTTTTATGAAGCAAAGATTACATTGGACTTTACCAAAACTAGGAACAACTCAAAAGGGAGAAAGATGGAGTAATTTAATCCCTATTATGACATGGCAATTATGGTTGGCTCGTGAGATAATAGAAGACAATCCACTCCCTTGGCAAAAGCCTTTACCTATGGAAAAATTAACCCCTGGAAGAGTGGCACAGAGCTTTTTAGGACTTTTGGTCGAGATAGGCAAACCAGGCAAACCTGCCAAACCGCCTAAACTCAGAGGAAAGTCCCCCGGTTGGGAGAAAGGTCGAAAACGTAATAAAAAACCTCGTTATCCAACAGTCAAGAAGACAGTTACTCGACAAAAAAAAAGATAAAAAAGCAGCAGCTTAAAGCCATAATTAATATTACTGATAAATATTCTTAGCTTTCTGACAGGCTAAAACCAATTTCTATGCGCTTTTCTCCTAATCAAACCGTACCGTCTAGTATGATTTTTGGGGGAATTAGTCTAGACTAAAGTAAGGAGCAGGGAGAGGGGTTTTCGGTTTTCTCCCCCGCCCCCTGCTCCCCGCTCCCTTGCAGTCTCAACGCAGGATTTGGGCTTAACCGAGTAGTATTGACCTGTAATGGGGTTGTCTTTAAACTGAGGAAAGTTGATTGAACGATACTGACCGTATTTCTTGAACCTAGGAAAACCAAAACTCCTTTTCCAGAAAAACTAAAATGAAATTGGTTTCGGGTTGCGCTTTAAATCTCCCTAATTGTTAGTATCCTCAGAAGGAGAAAGGGCTTTTTGAGCAAGATGTGTCGTGTAGATAGCAACGCCAATTGCTATTACCAAACCAACAGACTGTAACGCTAACACACTAGGTTTTGTGTTATTACCCAATAGGTTCATGCCAAAATAGCCCATATAAACATAAAAGCTGACGATGGGGAGCATTCCCACCCAAGTACATAATAGATACTCCCAAAATTTAACCTCAGTCAGGCTAAATCCATAGTTCAAAATATTGGAAGGAATGATTGGGGCCAAGCGGCTAAGTAGCAAAATTTTCCAGCCTTTTTCGGTAACGGCGCGATCAAGTTGCACAAATTGGGAATTTTCCTCTAACCACGATTTCACTCGATCGCGAATGAGGGTGCGTCCCAACCAAAAACAGGCGATCGCCGCTACGGTATCTGCGATAGAAGCAGACAACACGCCCTTAAGCAACCCAAAAACCGTCCCCGCTACTAACAGAAAAACCACATTAGGCAAGGCAAAGACCGAAGCCGTTACGTAAATCAAGACAAAAGCTGGTAAACCCCAAGGGCCAAGAGATTTGAGCCATTGATTGATCACATTAGCTAATTCTTCTGTAGGGAGTAGAAAGCTAAGCAACGCCACAACTCCAATAACAAGGCCTATCAGGCCAATGAGTTTTTTATTCTGTAGCCAGATTTCCCGCATCTAATATTTAAGACAAATCATTACTTGATAATACTCTGATATTAACTTTGTTGATTGTTGATTGTTGATTGGAATCTCGATCAACAAAGCTCTTGATTGAGACATTATGAAGCCTAATCCCTTAATTTTGATTCACAATCAAGTCTCTTATTGGTTTTGAGAATTGGTATCACAACCATAAGGGAGTCTCAAACCCTCATTTTCTCATTGAAAAAGCGATGTCAGAACTGGGAGGTTCCCTCCCAGATTATCTGACATCAAGAAATCCTCACTCCGAACACCGAACACCGAACTCAGGTTTGCTCTCTGTCTTGAGGCAGATAAGTTCTAGAACCAAAGATCAATCCTAAATCAGTAAGAAAGTTATCATAATTAATATTATTGCTTCAAATATTTTAGATTGATTGCTAAAGCGATCGCCAGTTAATCTCCTTGAAAAGAATTAAATTTCCTATGACTCGACCAGATTTGCTTTCTCGTTCAATTGCCAGTCAGAATTCTTCCGAGGATGGCATCGTCCATTCACCGAAAGTTTCTCTTTATGCAGCGATGATTGCTAATATTGCCATTGGCATTGCCAAATTTACCGGAGCAACGATTACTGGTAGTTCAGCAATGCTTTCTGAGGGTATTCATTCTGTGGTGGACTCCGCTAATGAAATTTTACTGCTTTATGGCCTCAAAAAGAGTCAATCTGAACCTGATGAGCAACACCCCCTTGGTTATGGTCAAGAACTCTACTTCTGGTCACTTATTGTGGCAATACTGATTTTTGCCTTGGGTGGTGGCGTGTCTATCTATGAAGGCATTGAAAGCATTAAGAACCCTGAATATGCTGACCATAACTTAATAAGCTATGCCGTTTTAGGTGTTTCAGCAATTTTTGAAAGTATTGCTTTGCTGGTTTCAGTACGTGAATTCAATAAAAATTATCCATCTCAACCTAAGGAATTTTGGAACAATATTCGCACCAGTAAAGATCCTAGCTCTTTTATTGTTATTTTTGAGGATTTTGCAGCTTTAATTGGACTGACAGTCGCGTTTCTTGGTATTTTAATCAGCGAAATCAAGGGAAATCCAATTTATGACAGCATTGCCTCCATTACAATTGGACTTATTCTAACAGTCGTGGCGATTGTATTAGTGATTCAAACAAAAAGACTGTTAATTGGAGAGAGTGCTTCTCTAGAAACTCGACAAAGCATTCGCATGATTGTTCAATCTGATCAAGCTGTCTCAAAAATGGAATCGCCGATCACCTTTCATTTGGGGCCTAAAGAT
>JBCDDV010000617.1:0-2918 GCA_039180145.1 Cyanobacteria bacterium P01_G01_bin.49
AATTTTTTCAGCCGCAGTGGGAGATTGGGCTGATTTTATTATTATCTTTATTTTATTACTCGGTAATGGTTTAATTGGTTTTTTTGAAGAAAAATCCGCAGGAGATGCGGTTGCTGCCCTCAAAGCCCAATTAGCCCTCAATGCAACCGCGAAACGAGAGGGTCAATGGACAGCTATTCCTGCTAGAGAATTAGTACCTGGAGATATTATTCGTCTGAAAATTGGGGATGTTTTACCCGCCGATGGCAAATTATTAGACTGCGATCCCGTCAAAATTGACCAAGCTGCTTTGACTGGAGAATCCTTACCCGTTAACCGAGGAAGAGGAGAACAGGTTTATTCGGGATCTGTGGTTAAAAGAGGACAAGCAGAAGTGGTGGTGAATGGCACAGGGACCAATACCTTTTTTGGCAGAACCGCTAAATTAGTTGCTCAAACGGAAACTGTGAGCCACTTTCAAAAAGCAGTCTTAAAAATTGGCAATTTTCTCATCATCATTGCAGCCCTTTTAATTACCATTATTGTTCTTGAACGGTTATTAAGTGGGGAACTGGATATTGTTCGTTTACTCAAATTCTGTTTAGTCTTAACCGTCGCTTCTATTCCTGTCGCCATGCCAACGGTTTTATCCGTTGCCATGTCTGTCGGGGCGCAAAATTTAGCCAAAAAAAACGCGGTAGTTACCCGTTTATCTTCCATCGAAGAATTATCAGGAATGAATATGTTGTGTTCCGATAAAACCGGGACACTAACCCTGAATCAACTAACCTTGGGAGATCCCTTTACCATGCCTGGTATCTCTGCCGATGAGATGATCTTAGCCGCAGCCTTAGCTTCCCAAACCCAAGATGCTGACCCCATTGATAGTACCATTATCGCGGGACTGCAAGACCCAGCCCAACTGCAAGGATATCAGATTCAACACTTTACCCCCTTCGATCCCGTCAGTAAACGCACTGAAGCTAATTTACAAGGGGCTGATGGCAAACTCTTTAAAACCAGTAAAGGCGCGCCTCAAGTTATTTTAGACCTTGCCCCTAATAAAGCCGACATCGAAACAGAAGTAAATGAGGTCATTGAAAACTACGCTAAACGGGGTTATCGGGCTTTAGGGGTTGCCCGTACTGATGAGGCAGGACAATGGCAATTTTTGGGGGTTCTTTCTCTTTTTGATCCCCCACGTCCTGATTCTCAAATAACCATTAAAGACGCAAGAAAATTAGGGGTTCCGGTGAAAATGGTCACAGGTGATCAGGTATTAATTGCCAAAGAAACCTCCCATCAGTTGGGACTCGGAGAAGGTATTATTGATGCCAAAATCTTCCGAGAAACCCCTGCGAGTCGTCTAGGAACTTTAGATGAAGAGATTATTTATGCAGATGGGTTTGGACAAGTGTTTCCCGAAGATAAATACCATATTGTGGATGTCTTGCAAAAACACGGGTATATTGTGGGGATGACGGGAGATGGGGTCAATGATGCACCCGCCTTGAAAAAAGCGGATGCGGGAATTGCTGTTTCGGGGGCGACAGATGCAGCTAGGGCGGCGGCTGATATAGTCTTATTAACCCCTGGATTATCGGTGATTGTAGATGCTATTCAGTTAAGTCGTCAAATTTTTGCACGGATGACCAGTTATACGTTGTATCGCATCACTGCAACCATTCAAATTTTGCTGTTTACTACCTTAGCCATTCTCTTTTTTGATTCTTATCCCTTAACTGCCATCATGATCGTTTTTTTGGCGTTGTTAAATGATGGGGCGATCATGACCATTGCCTTTGATAATACCCGTATTGCTAAACAACCCCAACAGTGGAACCTACCACAGATTTTAACTATTGCCGGGGTATTAGGGGTGATTAATGTGGCAGCAACCTTTTTACTTTACTATCTGGGACGGGATCATATTAAAGCGTTTTCAGAAGCGATTAAATTGCATCCCGATGGAACAACACCTTTACAAACGCTTATTTTCATGAATATTGCCCTACTGGGGATGATGACCCTTTATAGTGTGCGGGTGAAAGGGCCATTTTGGTCAATGCCTCCTGCTAAACCCTTAGCCATTTCTACCGCTATATCGGTGCTGATTTCCACTTTGTTATCAATTTTTGGCTTTTTCGGGTTAATTCAACCCATTGGGTTCGGTTGGGCTGCTTTTAATTGGGGATATTGTTTGATTTGGTTACTGATTATTGATCGCTCAAAAATGGCGGTTTATGACCTCTTTACCCATCCAACTGTGGGATTAGGTCGCCGTTATCAAGAAATCTGGGGTCGTCTGCGAAGATAATTTTGGGTTGGTTTAGTTAATTATTCTATTGACTCCTAATTGACAAATTTAAACTGGCGATCGCTTGAAGAAAAAGTAATCAATAGACCAATGAATCCTTACAACACTTGACCAAAAATCAAACTCTCAGCGACATTCAAGATAAACTCAACTCTTTAAGCTTAATTGAGATCCTTGATTTGTTTTATAAACTTCAATACGGTGTTGAAAGGCTTCTTTGAATTGGGGCATATGAGTGACAGAAAGAATACAAGAAAAGTCAGAAGAAATAGTATTGATTGCGGCCACTAACCTGTCACACCCTTCTGCATCTTGTGTACCAAATCCTTCATCAATAATTAACATTTGTAAGGATGTTCCTGCCCTTTGCGCTAATAACTTTGCTAAAGCCAAACGAACCGAAAAATTAATCCGAAATGCTTCACCACCAGAATAGGTTTCATAAGCACGAGTTCCTTCCGTATCAGCAATTATAATATCTAAAGTATCGATTAATTTGACCGATTTTTTTCGTGAACTGCTACTTCGTCCTGCTCGTTGTGTTACAAATTGAATATGGAGTTGATTACCCGTTAATCGTGATAAAATTCGATTAGTTTCGGCTTCTAATTCAGGCAGAACG
>JBCDDV010000618.1:0-2918 GCA_039180145.1 Cyanobacteria bacterium P01_G01_bin.49
AAATCCCTGTAATAAAAAATCGCTTTTGATGCTAATTTCTGATTTTTTTTATTTTGTTTTTTCTTCATGAATAATGCAGGTTAAATTAAACTGGTTTTAAATAAGGTTTGCTGAATAAAGATAAAACCCTGATTAAATAAAGGTTGCACATATATTTGGTACAGATTCATCAAAAGGTAAGAAAAAGAAACAGATAGATCTTCTCCTTACCTTTGCATTACTTGTTTTTTACCCATCTTGCAATATCGAGAGTTTAATTATCTTCTGGTTTAGCGGGAACTGTTCTTTCGGGAGTAGATTGTTTAATTGAGTTTTGCCGTTTTGGTAATGTTATCGAAGGTTTTTTGGGAGATTTTCTTTGCTTTAACCGTTGTTGGGTTAATAGTTGATCTTTGACTTGATCGCTAACCGTTTCTAAAACTTGTGCTGCATAAACGTCTTGTTCTAATTGCTCAGTATAAGACACCAAATTACTCAAGCCATTAATTAACTTGCGAACATTATCACGAAAGGCCGGATCTCCGGTCAATTCTTCTACATCAGACGTAATTTTTTGGGTATTTTCAAAAGTGACACGGGCAGAGTCTAACGTTTTTTGAATGGTTAAAATAACTTCGGGATCGTTAATTGATTGAGATAGATTTTGTAAATTCTCAGCCGTATCTGCTGCATTGGCCATCAAGACTTGTAAATCGTTAGCCAGTGCTTTCATATCAACTTCATTCAGTCCCTCATTAATCCTGCCAGCGGCCGTATTCAAATTAATGGCTAACGTACGAGCCTCATCGCTAGTACGTTCTAGACTATTTAAGGTATTGACTATATTGCCACGGTTGTCTGCTACCAAGCCATCCAAATTACTGATTAAGCTAGCTGCACCACTAATTGTTCGGTTAAAATTTGTGCGATTTTCTGACACGACGGTATTAACATTTCGCATCAATTGGGAAGCATCTTGGGCCGCTTGTTCTGCTCGACTAATAGCACCTGAAACCCCACCAATTTGTCCTCGTGCCGTTTTCGATAAACGAGTGATTTCTTCACTGAGAATAGAAACTCTATCACCCGCTTTTGAGACATTTCTTACGGCTGCGTTTAAATTCGTGACAAACTCTGGATCACTATAAGCATTACTTAAACGGGTTAAAGCTTCCACTAATTGGGAACCGGTTTTGCCTTCTACTTCATCATTGTTGCAAAGAATTTGTCCGGCTTCTTGACAGTCCTCACCAGTAGGATTAATCGCTAGGGCTTTTTTCGAGAGTATCCTTGAAGGAGTAATATCGACTGAGGCTTCTCCAATTAGTCCAAAACGGTTAATTTGAACTGTAGACTTACTGGGAATGCGTAATTCTGTCGAAGAGATTTCGATAAAGACTTTCACTCCGTTACTGCCGGGTTGCAGCCCTAAAATTTTGCCAACGGCTACCCCTCGATAACGCACTGGGGCCCCTATTTGTAGTCCACTGACATCTTCAAAATCCGCAGAAATTTGATAGGTTTTCTGACCTAAGATGCCTCCCCGTAACCAAACCACTAACCCACCAAAGATAATGAGTCCTAGAATGGCAAATAGCCCCACTGAGCCTTCTTGAAGGGTTCGCATTCGTAACATAGTTTCTCCTCACATTGTCTCAAAAATTGATGACGGGAATTTATTAAGATTAATTTTGTTTTTATCCCTTCCTACATAGCTTAATCGATTACTCGAATTGGGCCGTCGACACTGGCATTAAAAAACTGTCGCACAACGGGGTTAGAAGTCGTGTCAATCTCATCTACCTTCCCTTCCCACTGAATTTTGCCTCCATAAAGAAAAATGACCCGATCAGCAGTGCGGCGAATGGTACTGTCTTGGTGAGATACCATTACATAAGTATCACAGCCGCCAGAGGCTTTTTGGAGACGACGGACTAAATCTTCGATCACCGTAGAAGAGATCGGATCGAGTCCAGCAGTGGGTTCGTCGTAAAGGACAATTTCAGGGTTATCCAGAGGGTTCTCAGGGTTGGCAATTAAAGCGCGGGCAAAACTAACCCGTTTTCGCATCCCTCCTGAGAGTTGGGAAGGATGGCGATCGCTCATTCCTTGTAACCCGACCATTGCCAGTTTCGCCTCGACTAATTCCCGAATTTTGCGGCGGGGTAATTTAGAGTGTTCATAGAGAAAAAAGCCCACATTTTCATCGACGTTAAGAGAGTCAAAAAGGGCTGCTTGTTGGAAAACTAGGGCAATTCGCATCGGTTGGTGTCCATCTTCGATAATGCCTTTGCGTCGCTTTCCTTTGAGATAAAGTTCGCCTTTATCAATGGGTAATAGTCCGGCAATAAGCCTCAGAATGGTAGACTTACCCGTTCCTGATGGGCCAATAATGACTAAAGCCTCTCCCCGATAGACGGTTAAATCAATTTCATCGAGAATTACTTGACCACCAAACGCTTTAGAAACGCCTCTGAGTTCAATTAATGGTTCTTGTACCATTGGTTAGCTGTTTCAATAAGTAAGGACTCGTTTAATCTATCTATGATAATGATTTTTTTGAGGAGGGGCGGCTCGAAAGAAGAGATTGCCGATTTTGAGAGGGAAGAGTCAGGAATTACTGTAATAAAGGTAAGACTAGGGTAACGAAATAATAAACTAAAGGCGCGGTAAAAACATAACTATCGGTTTTTGTTTTTCTTCAAAGTAGTAACAGCTTCCCAGAATCAAGCTGTCGCCGTCATTTGCGACCAAGACTAAGTTGCTAGAAAGGCGTGAGTTTGGTCGTGTCTTGTATTTGGCAGAAGTCACCAGGTTATGGAAGTGTTTTTACCCTATAGTCGACGGTTATTACTCTGGCTAACCTGGACATTTGAAGTGTGGCTTGGGGACCTGCGGGTGTCGAACGCTACCCTGTCCTCTCCGCCTGGTCAGGTCAG
>JBCDDV010000619.1:0-2916 GCA_039180145.1 Cyanobacteria bacterium P01_G01_bin.49
GATTCGGAATGGGAGCGAATTAAAGAGGCACTATTAGAGGCAATTAAGCCCCAATCCGAACGCGAAAATCCTATCAGTAGAAAGGAACTGCTGGCAAAAATTAACGCCATACTAGGCGATCGCGCTCAGAAATTTAAGAATCGGGCATCTACCATTGCTCGTACTGAATTGACCTTTGCCTATAATGCGGGGAGACTCGATAGTTATGTTCGCTCTGGTTTAGTGGCTGGGGTTAAGTATCAAACCATCTTTGACGAGCGTAGATGCCAGATCTGCGCCTCTAGGCAGGGTATTATTGTTGCTCTAGATGATATTGAGGGTTTGGCACAGTTAACCATACCCGCCCATCCAAGATGTAGATGCGTCTGGAGTCCAGTATTAAAAACCGAATTTGATATTGAAGGCGGCAAAAAACAGCGTCAAGTCAAACATCGCAAGCTAGTACCTGGGAAGTCATGGTTATCTGGCGCGATTCTAGCCGCGATACTGATTCCCGAAGAATTATTTTATGCGGGAATCCTCGCAGCAGGTATCAAAGCATTAGTAGCGAAAGCAGGTTCGATTAAGCTGGCAAGAGCCGCGATTGCCCAACAAATAAATAAAATAGCCCAAAACAGTCTTGCTAAACCAGCAGCAGTCCTTAGAGATTTAATTCCCAAGAGCAGGTTAAACACTCCTATATTTATTGCCCCTGGCATTAATTTAAAAAATACCAATCCCCAACAACTGCGATCGCTTATTCCTGGTATTACCGATCGGCAAATTTATGAGATTACCCGCAAAACCAAGAATAGATCTACTCTCAAAGACTTTTCTGACTTGCAGGGGATATTAGATAAAAATCAATACAGACAGCTAAAGGCGATCGCCAGACAGAATAATTTGCTCAACTTACTCCATCCAAATAATAACTACAATCCTTCTTTGGTTTGGGTAAATTCTGGTGGCATTATTTCCAAAAGCAAAAGTAAGGCTATATATAATTTGATCCAGAAGAATAATTACAATACCGTTGATGAGTTGCTGGCAGCACTCAAAAATAATGGCATAGACGCGGATAAATTAAACGTCTATGCCATTGATCAGTTTGACCAAAAATATCAACCATAAAAGTCTTCATTCATCATCAAATCTAGCTCGATTGGGTCGGTATTTTTGAGAGTAAACTGTGGATTTTTTTGGTAGTTTTTGATAACTTTGTTGCACCAATCAAGATGATTGTCTTCTAGATAGTTCTTTAAACTAGGTGAATCATCTAAAATATCCTGGATCGAAGTACGAAAATTAGTTACCTCTACACGCCATTTAATTTCATTCCTTTCTATTTCTTCGTTCCAGTCTCGAAGCTTTAATATATGTTCGACGAGTCGATAATAATAACTTCTCAAAGCTCTTTTCTGACTCGCTCCCATATCTGCTAATTCTTCGATCAAATTTTCCCAATCTATAGCGTTAACATCTTTATTTTCCAAAGCTTTTCTGGTTTCCTCAGTCCAAAGATTGAAGTCGCGATCATGTAATTGTTTAATATTCATTTCTCTTAATTTGAGATCGACTTGTTTTGTTCTCTGAATCGCTTTTGACGTTCGGCGTTAGTTAAAGGGCGATCGCCTTGCAATGGTCTACCCCTCTTAGGATTTTTTGACCAGCTTTTGCCACAAACAAGGCATCTAAATCTTGGGCAACCATTTTTAGTGCTGCCATTTTTCCGAACCTTTTCCGATTGGCAACGTGGACATTCAAGCATTAATATTGTATTGTCGCGCTTGTTTGGGAGTGTGATAGTTCCCTACTCCAAGCGCGACACCTCCTTATTATTTTTGATACTGAATTAACGTTGCTAGCAACACCATAATGATGGAAGAAAAAACGCCGTAGAGAATTTTAATCCACTTGCCATCATTGATTAATACAGCTTGCCCCGTTTTGAGTTCGCTGATATCAGACTGCATTGATTTAATATCAGTTTTGATTTCAGCAAAATCATTATTTAATGACTTAATATTGTCCAGTATTTCTTTTATTTCTTGTGTGTTGGTCATGATTTAAATGTGATAGTTTTAACTCATGAGACAATTATAGCACACTTTTCGTTACTATTTACAGCAATTGATTTATGCAAAACTCAAAGCCAATTAAACATACAAAGATAGAGTTGCCAGAATCAAACATTGCTATTTTCACTATGTATCCCGATGGTTGCTCACATTCTGCGTTGCCGCCAATGAAATTAGAACATTCGATTGTACCTAATGCTAAGTGTTATTTGTCGAAGAAAGTTACAGGAGAGTTAAAATAAGGCGATCGCAGTTTCTAAAGATGTCACACACCTCGCTCTAAAAGCGACGGGGCTTGCTAAAACCGAAAGCCAATCGGCAGAGGCAATTAAAACAGTGTCTAGGCAATGCGGACAAATCCGCAAACTGAGTTAACTGGAAGTGGCAGTCCGAAACACGATAGAGATGCCTACCTAGTCCCTATCCAACTGTGTTGACCAGTGCCGAAGGTAAGTAAACAATTAGCCCTTATAGGCAAATGCAAAAATCAGTACCAGTAGTAGATATTAACCAAGTTCCACTCATGCCAACAACCCCTGTCAGGGCAGACAAGTGGGTCAAATCAGGTAAAGCCACCCCTTTCTGGAAGCGAGGGATATTTTGCGTTCGACTTAATCAAGAACCAAGTGCCAGGAATTATCAGGATGTTGCTTTAGGTATCGATCCAGGCAGCAAAATGGAAGGTTATACAGTAGCTAGCTCTACTCTTGACACTCCCACGGCTAAAAGCACGTGGGAGTGTCAAGAAATCAAAACTCTTAAAGGGTTAGCCAAAAACCCGCTACTCACTCGCTTCCAAGGAAGTCTGTGTATACCTTTAGACAAAATATTGGCACTACCATTAATATCTGAGTTGCAC
>JBCDDV010000620.1:0-2903 GCA_039180145.1 Cyanobacteria bacterium P01_G01_bin.49
ATCAACAATATCTGATCGTTTTACTAAGTACCAATAATTATCTTCTCCTAAACAGAGTAAATCAGGGGCTTGTCCTGAACCCGGAACCATGGCTAGAATTGTTGCTAATTTAGGATTAGCAATGTTAACCCGTTTGCCTTTTAAGTAAACTAAGTCTCCTAAGTTTAAATGGAGTAATTGAGGGGAAATTTCTTTTTTTCGTTGTTCTTCTGCTTGATCTTCTAAAATCTTGAATAGTCTATTTTCTTCTCTCAAACGGGCTTTTAATTTTTCATACTCTAAAATTTCCCCTTCACTGAGGCCGCCCAGTTCAATATCAATTCTGGCTAATTCGCGACTTAAAGAGGCGATCGCCTGTTGTTCGGGTTCTAACTTTAATTGGGCTAAATATTCAGCAAAACTTCGTTCCAAGAGGTCTTTGGCTTCGGTTAAGGTATGTTTTTGTAGTAGGTTTAAGACCATGCCATAGGAAGGCGTAAAGCAACTTCTCAAGGGATCTGACTGGGCAGTCGCTAGATAAGCGGCTTCTGTTGCCCCTTCAAAGGGAGTTTGGATAGTTACCACGTGGCCAACCTCATCCATTCCTCTTCTACCTGCCCGACCAGCAATTTGTAAAAATTCTGAAGGGTTTAACATACTATGCCCTGTGTCTGTTCGCTTCGACAAGGCAGAGATCACAGTTGTTCTCGCTGGCATATTAATACCGGCCGAAAGAGTCGCTGTGGCGAATACAACCTTAACTAACCCTGCTTCAAATAACTGTTCGACTAACTCTTTCCAAACGGGTAAAATTCCGGCATGGTGGGCAGCAATGCCCCTGGTTAAGGGTTCAAGTTGTTCCCCTCTCACCAATTGACAACTACTGGCTAAGGTGTGAAATAAATAGGTTTTAGTTTCTTCATCAGCCCCTAAATAAGAGAATAGGGTAGCATCAGGAGAAGGGTTATCAAAAAAGTCTTTTAAGGGTGCATATAAGGGAGGATTTTCGGTTTCAACTGCTTTGAGAAGAATGCCTTGTAATTCTGAATTTCCCCCCAAGAAAAAGGTTAATAAATTATATTGTAGCGCGTGGGCTTCTTCGGGAGAAACTAAGACAATGCCATCAAGCTTTTGGACTGCCCCGTCACATCCGCGACGACTAAAGATGACGTAAATGGCTGGTAATAAGTCCCGTTCATACAGTTGCTGCACGACTTTGAAAGCATTTGGACAGTCTTCTCGCTTGACTCGTTTTCGTTTATTACGAGAACCTTTGGGTTTTAAACGCGGGTTAAGGGCGGTTCGTTGGCCGTTGAGTAAAGGATAGAGTCCACTTTTAATACTGAAATAGAAACGTAAAGGAACAGGGCGGAAGTCGGAGTTAATTAATTCACATAAACTGATTGCAGACGACTCAGTATCGATATTAGGGGCAGTTTTTCGTACTTGGTTGATCCACTCGGTCAATTCTTCAGGGTTACCAATGGTTGCAGAGAGGGCAACTAATTGAATAGTAGGAGGACAGTAAATGATTGACTCTTCCCAAACAGTACCACGGCCGCGATCGCTAATATAATGACATTCATCTAAAATTACCGTTGCTACATCTTCTAAGGAGGTTCCCACTTGACCAATGGGGGTTTCATAGAGCATATTCCGGAAAATTTCAGTCGTCATGATCACGATGGCTGCGTTAGCATTAATCACCATGTCTCCGGTAATTAAACCCACAATTTCATTGTCGATGCCATTTTCTGTGGTGCCAAATGTTTCTTGAAAGTCCCGAAATTTCTGATTAGAGAGGGCTTTAAGGGGTGTCGTATAAAAAACCCGTTGCCCTAAATTTAGCGCGCGATAGATGGCATATTCTCCAATCACTGTTTTTCCTGAACCAGTGGGGGCGCAGACAACGACAGATTTTCCCTCGCTTAAAGCAGCGATCGCGTCTTCTTGGAATTCATCGAGGTCAAAGGGAAAGAGTGCTTGAATATTTAGTTGAGGTGATGTTAAGGGCTGTTTCACTCAAAGTCACAATATTATCTATCAAAGGTTAGAGCCTTCTCTCCTATTGTATAGGGAAAAAGCAAGAGACAACAGACATTTAGCAATAGCTACGATGTTTTTTTTTTCTGGATACTAATTTGATTGTTTTTTGACCTCAGTTTTCTTCAAGATCATTCTCCCGGTAGATCACTTATTCTAGGATCTTTGATAATCTGTAAGCAGTCGAGAATGGCCCTTTTCCCATTTCAAAAAAATATCAAAAAAGACACTTGCTTTATACTATTTTCCTTACCGTGGCTCTTAGTAAGTCAAACATTCCTGTCAAAAACTAAGTCTAGTTAACAACTTGCAACAAAACTTATTTTAGATTATAATAGTGGTAGTAATAAACCAATAAAAGCCTAGTTAAGGCTGGGCTAAGAAGTGTGTTTTGTGCATAGACAATGCGAAAATCATTGAGCAACGTTATTGAAGTAGGGTAACGCAACTCTCCCAACAAAAACAAGACATAATTTAAGAATTAGCTATGACCACGCGCCAAAAAGTTGACACAGTTCGTCACTATCTCCAAGAAATCGGTAAAACCCCTTTACTTGGTGCCAAAGAGGAAATCAATCTTGCTGAACAGATCCAGAAAATGCTACCTTTGCTCGAAAAAGAAACCTTAACAGAGGAAGAACAAAAAACTGTTGACATCGGCAAAAAAGCTAGGGAAAAGATGATTCAAGCGAATCTTCGTTTAGTGGTTTCTATTGCCAAGAAATATTTGAACCGAGGCTTATCCTTACTAGATTTAATTCAAGAAGGAAGTTTAGGACTTATTAGGGGGGTAGAAAAATTTGATCCGAGTCGGGGTTATAAATTTTCAACCTATGCTTATTGGTGGATACGACAGGGAATCACCAGAGCGATCGCTGAAC
>JBCDDV010000621.1:0-2897 GCA_039180145.1 Cyanobacteria bacterium P01_G01_bin.49
AGCGAGGTGATTATTTCCAGAGCTTTCTCTGGAATTTTTAGGAGAATATCAGTTACCCAAGCAAACATTTCAAGAAACACCGCTTGGTGGCTTATCTGCCATTACTTATGATCGTCAACACGATCGCTTTTACGTCCTTTCTGATGATCGTTCCCAAGGCGCACCAGCCCGATTTTATACCCTCAAGATAGATATTTCTGCGACTGATGACAAGGCAGCACAGATTCAAGAGGTAACCGTAGAAAAGGTAACTTTCCTCAAAAATCAACAGGGACAAACCTACTCTCCTCAGACTATCGATCCAGAAGGTATTGCTTTATCTCCTAGAGATACAGTCTTTATTTCTAGTGAAGGGGTTCCTAACAAGGGAGTCGATCCCTTCATTGGAGAATTTGACCTCAACACAGGACAACTTAAGCAACTGGTGCCTCTTCCCCAACGCTATTTACTCCCTAGGCAACCGGATGAAAATCCTCGCGGAGTAGCCGAAAACCTCGGATTTGAGCCGTTAACTATTAGTGCTACTAGTACCCTAAAAGAAGATCCTTTTCGTCTTTTTACGGCTACTGAAGCTGCTTTACAACAAGATATTAGTGGGGAACCTCCCTTACAAATTCCTGTGCGGTTAATGCACTATGTCGTTAATTCTATTGGAAAACCATTATTAGTGGCTGAACATTTATACTTATTAGATGAAACGCCAAAAGGAGCCGTTATTAATGGGTTAACGGAATTATTTACTTTACCTAGAGAAGGATTTTGGTTGAGTTTAGAAAGGACTTTCGGATTATTTGGCAATGGAGCAAAATTGTTCCTAGTGGTTAATAGTGATGCGTCAGAAACGTCTCGTATTGAGAGTTTTCAAGCAGGACTTGCAGGTATTAAACCCTTAAAGAAAAAATTATTACTCGATTTACAAACATTAAAAATTGAATTAGATAACTTAGAAGGAATGACTATGGGACCTCGTTTAGCTGATGGCAGTCAAACTTTAGTTTTATTGAGTGATGATAATTTTAGTCCTGAACAAGTGACACAATTTCTACTATTTAAGTTTTGATCTTCTTTTGTTGATTATCCCATATCGTCCAAATATATCCTAATAAAAAGGGTAGCCATAAAAATAATCTTTCTCCATCTTTTAGCAGCCAACTTTCATCTCCCAATGCTTTACGATACTGCAAAACAAAATAAATAAAAGCTGATAAACTAATCAAACGAACTCCTAAGTTTCTTGTTGTCACGGAAAAGGGAATAATCCAAGTAAAATACCAAGCATGAATAATGGGAGAAAAGGTTAATAATGCAAAAAAATAGTTTGCTGTAAATGTTTGAAATGTTTTCTTTTTCCACAGTAAAAAAATAATAGCAATAATTAAAGGAATACCGTAAATCCAGTTAAATTGACGAGATCCTTCCCAAAATAATGCAAGTAAATGGGGAAACAATTCAGCACTTCTTCCGTGGGAAACAAAAGTCGAACTGGTGGGAACCAAAGGACAACTGTTAAGAGAACAAAAAGGAAGAGAACTAACGAACAGAGGGAGTAAAGTAATAAGGACAATAATCAGAGCAAATATTAAGTTAAAATCAATCCAGGCTTGCCAAGTAAAAAAAATTAAAATCGGTAAAGAAATCCATTTTATGGCAACACTAATGCCCAAAAATAATCCACTCAAAATAAATGTTGATTTCAGATTTGATTGATCTTTTGCTGAATCAAAAATAAACCAAGCAATACCTAAAGGTAAAATAAACCAACTATCATAATGACCTCCTCCTGCAAAAGAATAAATAATTAAAGGATTCCAAGCATATAAAAGAGTTTGTTGATAACTGAATCGTTGAGATAATAACCAGCAAATGATTAAATCGGCTCCAACAAAAGCAAGTTTAAACAGCAAAATAGTGGGAGAAATAGCAGCAATTCCCCAAAAGCCTAATTGTGCGATCGGGGGATAAATTGCAGATACATCAGGATGATTAATTAAGTCCCACCATTCCGTACGATAAGAGATTAATTTCACTGCATTTGGAGCAAAATTATAGGGACTAATACCGTTTGTTTGTAAGTAACCTTCCCAAAGATATCGCCAAATATCGTCCCCAGGATACATGGGTATTAATAGTAATCGTGTCGCAAGTGTCACTATCCAAAACCATAATCCTGCAATAGCAGAAATGCTCCAAGACAGCATAAATCCTATCCCCATAATAGCAATACCTCGCCAAAATAAAGGAACGGCTGACACTTCTCTAAAGTCACCGTAAGGAATTATTAAAAATGCTCCTAATAATAAAAATAAGCTACTGAATAAAATTTTTAAATTAGATTTAGTTTTTTGAAGATATAATTTGGCTAAGGTACTTAAAATAATTATTCCTGCTTGAATGCTGCCTAAAATCGTTCCCGATATTTTAGATTTTCCGCCCTTTCTAGGATAATAATTGACCGGAATTTCAGCAATTCTTAAACAAGTTTCTATTGCTTTAACTTGCATTTCAACTGTCCAGCCAAAGCCCCGATCCTGCATTTTCAATCCGTCTAAAGCAGCACGACGAATCAAACGAAAAGGGCCAAGATCATGATACGAATATCCCCATCCTAACCAAATCAAAAAACTTGCCAACCAGTTACCAAAATGTTGCACAGGGGTCATGACTTTTTGCCCTGAAACTGTTGCTGTGCGATCGCCTAAGATGAAATCATAATCAGCTAATTTTTCTAAAAATTGAGGAATTTGAGTTAAATCATCGCTACCATCTCCATCACAAAATAAAATCCACTCAATCTCATTAGGAATATTTTGTAACCCTCGCCAACAGGCTCTTCCGTAGCCTGAAATAGGTTCAAAAAGTACCTCGGCTCCCGCTTTTTGTGCTATTTTTGAACTGCG
>JBCDDV010000622.1:0-2897 GCA_039180145.1 Cyanobacteria bacterium P01_G01_bin.49
AAAACAACGGCTGACAATAATTCATCCCAAACCGTAAAAAGGACTGAGGAGCAACCCCAAAAACTACCCCAACCAGTTACCAAGACTGATTCTACGCCAACAGAGGATAAGTTTATTGCTTCAGAAAAACCTGCCCCCATTTTGGAACCTTCCTCAGAGTCAACAGTTGAAGAACCGAATTCAGCTACACCATCCCCTACTCTTTCTGAACCTCCCCAAGAACCTACGGCAAGGACAGAAACCAGAGAAACGCCTCAAACTGAAACATCAGAGGCAAATACTCAAACTGAACCAGTTAAAGCAGCCATAAAATTGGAGAATGATTCTTGGTTAAATATAAAAGTAGATGGACAAACTGAATATGAGGGATTCTTGAAAGCAGGTTCTCAGCAAGCTTGGACAGCAAAAAAAAGCCTTGTCATTCGGGCAGGAAATGCAGGGGCTGTTAACCTTTCTATTAATGATAAACCAGCCCAATCATTAGGGGAATCAGGTCAGGTTAAAGAAATTACTATTACCCCTGATAGTTAACCATGAGGAAATTCAGGAGTTCACGAAATGATTCTTTTCTCTTTCTCCTGATACTTCCTTGGTTAAAACTATTGCCTAAGAAACTGCTGTCTTAGAAGCTAACGGGTCAGGAATGGTGCTAGAAGGTGCATCGAACTCCCCTTGGGCGACATATTCTAACCGCAATTTTAACCAGGTAATAAACTGGGAATTACTGGAAATTACTGCTGCACTAGGTTGAGGACATTTGGCTTTAATTTCCTCCAATTCTGGCGCTTCAATGAAGGCAGGTTGCTTGACTAACCAAAAGTCAATTTCTTTGTTTTTTTCTTGGTAGTCTCTAATTCTTTCTCGAAGCACTTCATCTAAGGGTTCTTCTTCTAAGAGAAAGCGTTGACTGGCTAAAACGTAATAGTAGGTGGTCATTGCTTAATGATTGTTTTCTAATTGCCCAAGATCTATTATCAAACTTTGGGGCCACTCATAGGTCAAGGATCATTAACACTTTACAATTCGCCCCTCATCGCTAGTTTCATCTCTCTAACTGCTCTTTCCATCCCTACCAAAACAGCACGACTGACGATAGTATGACCAATATTGAGTTCTTCCATACCAGGGAGACAAGCAACGGGGTAAACATTGATATAGGTTAATCCATGACCGGCATTAACCCTTAACCCTAAACTGATAGCTTGTTCACAGCCTATTTTTAATGATTGTAATTCTTGTTGTCGACTTTGTTGGTCATGGGCTTCTGCATATTTACCCGTGTGTAGTTCAATAAATTTGGCTTGGGTATCAGCAGAGGCTTTAATTTGGGCTTCATTTCCATCAATAAAGAGGCTTACAGGGATGTCAACACTTTGGAGACGATCTACCACATTTTTGAGTTTATCTAAGCTTCCTGCTATGTCTAAGCCTCCTTCTGTGGTCACTTCTTCGCGTTTCTCTGGAACAAGGGTAACGTAGTCAGGTTTCAGGTTGAGAGCGATCGCTACCATTTCTTCAGTGGCAGCCATTTCCAAGTTGAGGTGAGTACGGACGGTTTCTCTGAGTAAGCGCACATCTCGATCTTGAATATGACGACGATCTTCTCTTAAATGGGCTGTAATGCCGTTTGCTCCTCCTAATTCTGCTAAAACCGCAGCCGCGACGGGATCGGGTTCGACAGTTCGTCTGGCTTGGCGAATAGTGGCAACGTGATCGATATTAACACCTAGGGTGAGCAATTTTTCATCTCCTATTAGTTATGTCCACAGCATTAATTATATTTGTACCGACGACAATTATCACAATGTCCGCAGTAAAATTTCTTCGCTTCTTGTTGAAATCCAAAGGCATTTAATAAAAATTGCCAACGACAATGGCGGGTTATTAAATATTGCTTCATCTGATTTGATGCTTGTTGTATTCTTTTCAAATTAGGAGAAATTGATCGCGAATTTAGGCGGTAATGAAAAGGATCTAACCATTCCAATTTTCCCCTACTATGTAATAACGACAAGATGATTTCTCCTTGAGGAATATTTTGTGCGATCGCTTGAATTTCTCCTTGTTGAGGAATCTTTTTTAAATGATATCGAGCTTGTTGATATTGTTTATGAATTTGTTTGATAAAAAAGCTTTGACGTTGTTGATCGCTAGAGTCAAGCCATCCTGTTGGTTCACTGATTAAAGTAAGGGTTTCTGTCTTTTTCCCATCCCGTCCTCCTCTGCCAATTTCTTGTAGATATTCTGAAAGTAAAAAAGGGACTTGAAAATGAGCAACCCAACGAACATTAGGCTTATTAATTCCTAAGCCAAAAGCAGAGGTACAGACCACAAATTGATAAATTTCTTCTAACCATTTGTTTTCAATTTCTCTTCTTCTTTGAGGACTTAATCCAGCATGATAAGCAGTTGTTTTATAGTTAAGAGAAGCCAATCCCTGGCTTAGTTCTTCACTATCTCGACGAGAACGAACATAAATTAGACCACTATTGTTATTCTTACTTTTAATAAAATTCAATAATTGATGTTGGCGACAGCGAGGTGTCCAAGCAATTTTAATGTTTAAACTTAGGTTAGAGCGATAAGGACTCAAACAGAATATTTGAGGATGTTTTAATTGTAGAACAGATCGAAGAATGCGCTGTGATTGTAGATTTGCTGTTGCGGTGAAGGCGGCGATCGCTATCTTTGTATCTGGAGATTTATTGGCTAATAATGTTTGTCTGACTGCTCCCAAACGGCGATAAGCTGGACGAAAGGTTTCTCCCCATTGCACTAAACAATGAGCTTCATCTAAAATTAGACCATTAATCTTTAAATGGGGATAAATTAAAACTTTATTAAGTCCTCCAGTCTGGAAAGTTTTAATTTATCCCCATTTAAAGATTAATGGTCTA
>JBCDDV010000623.1:0-2896 GCA_039180145.1 Cyanobacteria bacterium P01_G01_bin.49
ATCTTCTTCCTCTGAAAATTCTTGGGAAGAACTATTAAGTTTATTAGCTGATTTGCAATTATGTAATGAAGAAGATAAAGTAATTAGATATTCATAAAATAAGCAGAAAAAAAACACCTCTCAATATTCTAATAATAATGAAAATCAAATTACAAAAAAGGTAAATAAACAAGAGTATCACAAAAAAAAACAAGATAATAAGGCGGTAGAAAATGTAATAAAAAGTAGTTACGATATTTTTCTGCACAAGGAAATATCACAGCTATCAACTAAAATAAGTAACCTTGAAAAGCAAATTAATAACCAAATCAAAGCAAGCACTGAGCTTGATATTTTATTGCCATTAGTAGTAGAGTTGGTTACTTCAAAAAATGAACCACAAGATAGTTTACGGCAATCTATTACACCAATTATTGACGAGATAATCAAAGCGAGATCGCAACAAGATTCTTACAAAATGAGTGCTGCGATCGCGAATATTCTACCAGAAGCTATCACCCAAGAAATCGAAAATTATCCCCAAAAAATAGCCAGAGCGATCGCTCCAGAAATTGCCCTAGCGATTAAAAATCAAATTGAATTGGATCGAGAAGCGATCGCAGAAACCTTAGGGCCAGAAATGGGACAAGCCATCAAAACTCAAATAGAAGTTGAACGAGATGCCATGGTAGATGCCTTATATCCTGTGATTGGCAACACAATTTCCAAATACATGGTAGAACTAGCTCAATCAATTAATGATAAAGTTGAAAATGCCCTTTCTATTGAAGGTATGCTCCGGAAGATGCGGGCCAAAATCAAAGGGGTTTCTGAAGCAGAATTAATTCTCAAAGAATCTATAAAATTTACCATTCAAGGGGTCTTATTGATCCAGAAAGAATCAGGACTAATCATTAGTCAAGTGCAACCTTTAAATCAACCGTTAAAAGAAGTAGATTTATTTGCAGGAATGTTGACAGCGATTCGTAGTTTTGTCAACGATTGTAATGCTTCCCCAGAATCAGCCTCTGAACTTCATGAGATTGATTATGATGATGCCAAAATTGTCTTAGAAGTAGGGGGTTATTGTTATTTAGCAGTCATTACGAAAGGAGATCCGCCAAGAGAGTTTATCAATCAAATTCGTAAAACCCTGAGCGATATTATCTTAGAAAACGGTCGAACAATCAAAGAATTTAACGGTGATCCCGATGAGATTAGTCCCTCTATTCAGACTAAACTAGAACACTTGATTGAAGTTAGTGGGAAACCTAAAAAATCCAAGCCACCGATCACCTTAATCATTCTTTTCTTGCTAATTCTTACCCCGATTGGTATCATTTTTTATCGAGGACGAGTGGCTCATTACTGGGAAACCCAAACCGCAAAAGCTTTAGATGCTACACCAGAATTGTCAATTTATCGCCTCATTCCTCAAGTAAAAAATGCAGAATTAACGATAACAGGACGAGTTCCTAATTCTTATTTACGAAAGCAAGCAGGGGACGTTGGCAGTAAAGTAGCACCTCATTTAAAACTTAATAATCAAGTGACTGCCATTAAAATTCCCCCCGATCCAGATGCAATTACCGCAGAAGTCAAACGCCTTACGGAACTATTTAATCAAACTGACGGTGTCAACATTAATACCCGTTATCAAGATAATTCCGTAACAGTGACAGGACTGGTATTTAATTTAGCTGAAATTGAAAAAATTACCGAAGCCTTTCAAAAAATTCCTGGAATTGATAAAGTAATCAGCACTTTTCAAACCCAACCCCATTTAGAAACACGCATTTACTTTGAATCGAACTCAAGTCAATTTCGATCTGTTGATATTTCTGCTGAAATTAAGACAATTCAACGGTTTTTAGCAGAACATCCGGACGTTCATCTAAAAATTATTGGTCATAGCGATCCTAGAGGGTCAGAATCTAGCAATCAAGCTTTAGCGAGATCTCGGGCCCAAGCAGTTGAACAAACTCTGATCAAAAATAAGGTAAATCCCAGTAGACTCAAAGTTTACGCCAGTCTTCGCAATCCTCCTGGAGTGATGGCAAATGAACCGCTTTGGTTAAATAGATGTGTGCGATTTGAGGCATTTATTGCGTCAGAATAAATAAATTCTTAAACGAAAAATAAAATTAACAAATATTTATTGTCTGGTTGAGAGATTTTGAGATATTGTTATCAACAAAAATTGAATTCTGTTTTCTACTCCCTTTTTCCTGATAAAACCAAATCCGCCGATTATAATAGAGTAACATTTCCTCTCCCTGCTCCGAAGCTCCTTGCTGCTATTATTTACTTTGTAAGGCGGATCTAATACAATTCTGTCCCCCGTTCAAAAAAATGAAATAGATGTCTATAATTTCTAAGAAAATTTGTCTTGTTGGTGACTTTGGTGTTGGAAAAACGAGTTTGATTCGTCGTTTTATTGAACAGCGTTTCAGCGATCAATATTTGTCAACCATTGGAGTTAGCATTTCCCGTAAACAAGTTGCTATTTCAACGCAGGAAGACTCAAGTGAACAAACAGTACAATTGTTAATATGGGATATTGAGGGCAAAACTAAATTTCAAGAAATCTCCCCAACTTACTTAAAATCTGCTCATGGCGTGATTATTGTTGCTGATTCTAATCGGCCAGAAACTCTCGAAAATATCTCATCTCATATTAATTTAGCATTTTCAGCGAATCCCCAAGGCATTAGTATTAGCATTGTATTTAATAAAGTAGATCTAGTTGCTCAAGATCATGTAGAAATTCTAGTCAAACAGCACCAATTTTTTAATAATTCCCATGTCATTCCTACCTATTGCACCTCTGCTAAAACCGGAGAAAATGTAGAAAAAATGTTCTATCAACTAGCTCAGAGTATGACTAAAAAAAGCTGACTTTATTATTGTGAATAAA
>JBCDDV010000624.1:0-2889 GCA_039180145.1 Cyanobacteria bacterium P01_G01_bin.49
AATACCGGTGGTGTTTTATATCATGAAAGTAGGCATTGATAAATTTTGTTCTTCTTTAAATTTAAAACAGAATTATTAATCATACTACTTTTATGATATAAAACACCACCGGTATTACTAAAATATCAGGGCCAATTTTTGATTGACCGACGTGAATAATCACAGGAATTAAATTACCTTGAGATAATTCTTGTTGGATCGTTTTTTGACAAATTTCTACCCGATATCGTTTTGCTAAACCCTCTAACCAGTCAGTGCGATCAGGAAATTGCCCCGCCGCGATCGCAAGATTGATCGAGGCATCTTCCAAGTCTCCATCACAGGCCATAATTTCATCTAAAGCTGCTATAGCATCAGGATAGTCAGCCAATTGAGAACGATAATAAGTAATTTCTGACAAAGTTAGGAAAGGCATTATTTACAATAATAAACAATAAAATGGTTATTATAGCTGTGCCGCCCAATTATACGAGTCATTACATTTATCATTTAGCATTTGCGGGTGACCCAAGGCGAGGCTTTCTCGCCATTGCGCCTTTGGAACCCAGAACCCTTTCCAGGATGATCTGAAAGCAAGACGGAACGCATCCCAAGAAGTCATTAAGAAAAGAAGTAGGAACCTGAATCCTCTCCCCAATCGCTTTTCTCCCTTGCGTACAGTCCAACCTTTGTCTAGTAAGTGAAAGCTTGCTAGATAAGTTAGCGAGGGACTTTGCACCTCAAGAACCCCGTCGATGGGAGCATCAAACATCAAAATGATAACGAACTGCTCCAGTATTGGGATCATTACCAACGTCAGCAAAACCATGTCTTTGTGCCTCTTGGAGCAAATCTTTAACTTCTTGAGCTTCTAATTCAGTCGCCATAGCTGCTTGAGCAATAGATAAAGTCCCACCATTTTCTTTGGCTGCCTTCAGCAGTCTTTGCATGGGAGTTCCTAAAGTTGATGACTGATTTGTCTGAAGGTGCTTAAGTTGGGACATATCACCAAGGTTTAGGGTAATCGATGGATTGATCCCTGTTGGGTTTCCTGCTGTTAGTCCTCTTAAGTAGATGTTTCGCCTATCAACCATACCAGGAATGAGAATTAAATCGAGGAATTGACCAATGCCAAAAACACCGAATGTAAAAAGGTAAATTAAGCCACTGGTAATATTTCCTGTATAGAAACGTTGGCCTCCACAAACCCCGAAAAAGCACAGACACCAGACAATATACGCTACACCTGAATTTACCTGCCGCATGAGTTCATACCTTATGCTATCTAGCTAACTATTCAACTCTAGCGTAGCAAATCAGAATAAATAGTTAGCCATTGTTACCAGCAATACTGAATTAATTTACAAAATTAGTGGAGAAAATGGCGCATTCCCGTTAATACCATCACTAACCCTAATTCATTAGCTGCGGCAATTGAATCCTTATCCCTTAATGATCCTCCAGGTTGCACGATAGCTTCAATTCCGGCGGCAGCCGCGGTGCGTACAGAGTCATCAAAAGGAAAGAAACCATCACTGGCTAAATATCCCCCTTTCGTTGCTTTTCCTGCTTCTTCTAAAGCAATTTTGACTGCACCGACTCGATTCATTTGCCCTGCACCAATGCCTAATGTGGTGCGATTTTTGGTGATAACAATGGCATTGGACTTTACATGCTTAGCTACCTTCCAAGCAAACCATAATTCAGCTAATTGTTCTGATGTGGGTTTTTTTTCGGTAGCAATTTGCCAGTTATCAGGCACATCAACTGCATCATCAGAGTCTTGGACTAATAATCCTCCGGCGATCGCTTTTACGGTTTGAGAAGGGCCACTTTTTAGGTTAGGTAATAACAGAACTCTGACTTTAGATTTTTTGCTGATGATTTCTCTTGCTTCTTCGGTACAGTCTGGCGCGACAACACATTCTAAGAAGGTTTTAGTTAATTTCTCGGCAGTTTCACGATCTAAGGGTTGATTTAAAGCAACAATTCCCCCAAATGCTGAAGTAGCATCCGCATTGAAGGCTTTTTCGTAGGCATCAGCTAAACTACTACTGACAGCAACGCCACAGGGGTTAGTATGTTTAAGAACGGCTGCTGCAGGTTCTTTCGAGTCAAATTCTGTAATGATACGTCTGGCTGCTTCTAAATCCACTAAATTGTTATAACTAAGCTCTTTGCCTTGTAATTGAGTGGCAGATGTCCATCCTGACGCTGTTGTTCCTGCTTGATACCAAGTCGCATTTTGATGGGGATTTTCTCCATAACGGAGGGTTTGAAAGACTGTTCCTGAAATACTATAGCGAGTGGGTAAAGTCGTCTCTTTTTCTGTTGAAAGACTGGCAAAATAGTTAGTAATGGCACCATCATAAGCATTGGTTAAAGCAAAAGTTTCTCCTGCCATTTTTTGGCGAAAACTTAAAGAAACTTTCCCCTTGTTTTGGCGTAATTCTTGCAAATAATCTTCATAATATTTAGGGTTGGATAGAACAGTAACATGGGCAAAGTTCTTAGCCGAGGCGCGGAGTAAAGTTGGGCCACCAATGTCAATCTTTTCGATTGCTTCTGCAACCGTTACATCAGGTTTCACAATCGTTGCTTCAAAAGGATAAAGATTAACAACCACTAAATCAATGGGACGAATATTATTGGCGGACATTTCTGCTTGGTCTTGAGTGAGATCCCGTCTTCCTAAAATGCCTCCGTGAATACGAGGATGAAGCGTTTTGACCCGTCCCCCTAAAATTTCTGGTGACTCTGTATAATCACTGACTTTTGTAACTGTTAATCCGGCATCTTGCAGTGTTTTTGCTGTTCCTCCGCTACTAATTAATTCAAAGTCAAATTCTTCTACTAATTGACGTGCTAAATCGATAATTCCGGTTTTGTCTGATACGCTCAGTAAAGCTA
>JBCDDV010000625.1:0-2886 GCA_039180145.1 Cyanobacteria bacterium P01_G01_bin.49
TACCGATCAAGGGAAATTATTACTAAAATTAATGGATGCCTTAGAATCCTTAGATGATGTGCAGAATGTTACGGCTAATTTTGAAATGGCTGACGAATTAATGATGTTGGATGTTAGCTAATTGACAAAAAAATGGGGCAACCTCAATCATTTGAGTCACCCCATATTCTCGTTAAGCATTGGTAAAAAATTGCTTAAGATTCCGTTTCATTCCGAGTTTGAATGTACAAGATTAGTAGAAAAACCGTAGGAACTAGCACAAAAAGAATACTAGCGATAAAACCAAGATCGTTAACTTGCATGGATTTCCTTCCTCCCTATTATCAAATGAAAACAACAACTCTTAGAATATCATTACAATGGCCAATGATTACAATTAGAATAGCTAATAATTAAGGCTTAGTTTTCACCTTAATGGGGCCATTAACAATGGTTTGACAAGCTAAACGGAAACTATCAGGCTTTTTTTTCAGTACCCGTTGCTCAAAATCAGTCCGAGGAGAGAGATTTTCCATTCCCTCAACAACTTCGACAACACAAGTCCCACACTGTCCATAACCCCCGCAGTTCATCAATTTTCCCTTGAGGGTATAGATATCTACCTTATTTTGTAAGGCTTTTTCCCGCAGGTTTGCCCCATTGGCTACCACCACATCTTTATTCTCTTTCACAAAATTAATACTCATCTGCCCTCCTGATGCTATTCGCCTAATAAGGCAAGTCTACTCACTAATATTAAGAAATTATAAGAAATTTCGCTTCCTGGTCTCAAGGGTTTTTCGGCCTATGGAGAGACAGGACAAAAGGTTAAGGCTTTTGGAACAAGCCATCATCAGGCAAATTACTCACAGCCCGTTGCAAAGCATTGAGAGATTGATTATATTGAATGATTGCTTGTAAAAAACGTCCCCTTGCGTCCGAAAGATCTCGTTGAGCATCAATGACATCAGTTTGAGTGCCGACTCCTGCTTGGAAGCGCAATCGTGCTAATCTGAGAGCCTCATCAAAGGTAGCAACATTGCGACGGGTACTTTCGATATTCTCCTCATTAGCAACTAGACTGTAGTAAGCCTCTTCAACTTGAAAACGAATTTCGTTGCGTTGGTTAGCAAATTGAGTATTGGCTTGATCCATACGACGTTCAGCACTTCTTGCGCCTTGAAACGCTCTACCCCCATCAAAGATCCGCCAAGATACCCTAGCTTGGAATGTCCAGTCCGTTAAGACAGAGACACCATCGTCCAAGTTCTCACGAGCGTCATATTGAGCCAAAAAATCGACTTGCGGTCTAATTTCTGCCAGAGCGATTTCTCGATCCCGTTGACCAATTTCTCGTTGGATTAATTGCTGTTCTAATTCTGCTCGATTTTTGTAAGCACGGACAACCGTTTCCTCTAAAGAAAGTTCCCAAGTCCCTGATTCGATAATTTCATCGGCGGCTGATAATTCGACATGTTGTCCGACACCGAGGGTTTCTCCTAATCTACGTCTTGAGGTTCGTTGCTCAGCGATCGCTCTGGTTAGGGTTTCATTAGCCGTTGCTAAATCCCCTTCTGCCCGTATAACATCAAAACGGGTTCCTAAACCTGCCTGTTCTAATAACTGAGCATCCCGTAAGGTTTGAGAGGCATTTTCCACATCTGCTTGGCTAATGGCTACCTGAGCATCAGCGTTTTGGAGAAGATAATAGTTATCAGTTGTCTCAAAGCGTACTTGTTCGGTAATGACTTCAACTTGTAGTTGTTGACTACGAACTTCTCGTTCTGCTCGTTGAATTCTAGCAGAGCGATCGCCTCCTGTATAGATGTCGTAGCTTAGGGTTGCGTTGGCTCTAAGATCCGTAAAAGTTTCAGCCGATGTTGTCTCTTCTCCCAAAACGTTTCCCAGGAGGTCTGTACCACCTCCAAAGACGCGGTCATCTCGAAAACGAACGACACTGGTTTCTATATCAATGGCGGGAAAGAGATCGGCTCGCTGAACCCCTAAATCTGCCTGTAATTCTTCGATGCCTTCTCTGGCTTCTTGGATCTCCCGATTATTTTCTAAGGCGATTCCAACAGCTTGATCTAAGGTAATGGCTTGACGAATGGTGGTTTCTACTTCGTCAGGTTGGGTGGGAAATAGCAAGGGATTGCCATTGGGATTAAGATTATCAGGAGGCAAATTTTCTAAAATTGTCTGGGAATTTTCTCTAGACCTTTGAAACTTGCTTGGTTCCCCTTCCTCTATTGGTGTGGGACTCACTGGGTCTTGAACAATCTCTGATTCTTGTTGAGATTTTTTTGATGACTCTTCCATCTGTTTAATCTCGATAACACGGGGTTCTGATCTCGCGCCGCTATTTACCAAGTGAGAGTCGTCAAATCGAGTTTTAGGCGTTTCTAAAACATCATCAGAAGAAGAGACTGTTTGGGCTGTCAGGGAAGTTTCACCTGCTAGTACCATTAAAATACCGAAACTCACACACACACAATAACGTAAAACAAACATAAGATTTAATCAGCCATTCAAGTTGGACACTGCAAAATTAAGGGCGGAAAAAACGTAGACGAGGGTTCATGTCTTCTCTAGTAACTACTTGTTACATAAGTTACATTATTTCCCTTCACATTGATAACCATCGAGCTAACTTGAATATTCCTAAGCCAGTCTAACAAACAATGGCAGCCCCTGCCCGTCTGGGATCGCCGATTCCTTCTAGGATGTTTTTTTCACGACATCTCACTCCCTGAACCACACCGAAAAACATATTGGGTTCTTGCCAAGGGACAATTTTGGTATCCACAGGTAATAACAACTGTTCCAAGTTTTCTATCTGGGGCATGGGTTCGAGGTTTAAAATATTATTTTCCCAATGAATTCTCGGATAACTGATGGCTTCTTCTA
>JBCDDV010000626.1:0-2885 GCA_039180145.1 Cyanobacteria bacterium P01_G01_bin.49
AAAACAACTTTATATAAACATCACTAATATTACTTAATTCTTAATTAATTCTTTCCAGAGAGTATAATTTAAACAGCCTTTAATGTAAAAAATTCATAAGCAAATACCCCGAAAAATTATGTAATTCACGCTCTTATATCAAGAAAGTCTTATCATTCCGTATAGTTTTAAATTGCAAATTAATTTCTTAACTGAAAGTTAAAAGCCCCAACCTCGGTTTATCTGCTTGGAATACTTCGCAAATAAATATGAGATATTGGCATATGCGAGCGTAGCCCAATGCCTAATTCCAATGAACAGTATTTTTTTTCACGAACAACTGCACCGTACTCCTGCATTGATGACAAAACTGCGAGAATTTCCAGTAACTATTTGTGGTGCGGGTGCATTGGGTGCAAATATAGCTGAAAGCCTTGCCCGTTCAGGGTTTGAAAAACTGCGACTCATCGATAGAGACCGCATAGAAGAACACAATCTTTCCACCCAACCATATTACCGTTCCGATATCGGAGCATATAAAACCAAGATTTTGACTAATAGTCTTTACCGCGCTTTAGGCATTACATTAGATGGGTGTTCTCAAGAGCTAACCAGTGCCAATGCCCATAAGTTATTAAAGAATAGCGTTCTGATAATCGATACCTTTGATAACAGTACCAGTCGCCAAGTCGTAAAAGATTATTGTATTGACCGGAAATCATAGGGCGCAAGCCCCTAATTTCTAATTATGGGGTTAGCCCGTAGGACAATTTATTGTCCGTCAAACTTCTTTTTGGTTGGCTACGTATTGTTTTATAACTTCCAATGGAGCGCCGCCGACAGTAGAAACAAAGTAAGAGTTAGTCCATAAAGTTGGAATACGACTCTTCAAATGTGGAAATTCTTGCCTTAAATACCTACTGGTAGCTCCTTTAAACCTTTTAACTACTTTGTGTACTCCGAATTGCGGGTCACACTCAAATAAAACATGAACATGGTCGGGCATCGTTTCAAGCTCGATTATTTCTACTTGAATTTTTTCTGCAATTTCAAACAACAACTCTTTTAGCCGTTTCTCCACTTCATCAACTATTACGGGACGGCGATATTTAGGACACCAAACAACGTGATACTTGCAGGAGTAAACAATATTTCTATTTGATTTGACAGGATTCATTATTTTAGTTGTAATTATATTGCTTACACGTATATAATATATAAAAGCAAGCAAAATAACAAGGAGGTGATGAAAGAGTGCTTGTAATGGAATATAAAGCAGTAGCCAATAAAACTCAGAAAACAGCGATAAACGAAGCTATTCGGACATCACAGTTTGTGCGTAACAAGGTGTTACGTTACTGGATGGACAATCGTGGTGTTGGTAAAAAAGAGCTTTACCGTTACAACACTCAGTTGAGAGATGAATTCAAGTTCGTGAAGGATTTAAACAGCCATGCTTGTCAGGCATCTGTAGAAAACGTAGAACGTGCTATTAATCGTTTCTTTGATAATTGTAAGAAAGGAAAGCCTGGTAAAAAGGGTTATCCAAAATTCAAAAAACACAGCCGTTCGGTTGAATACAAACAATCTGGCTGGAAGTTGCACTCAACTAAAAGACGTATAACTTTTACGGACAAAAAAGGTATTGGAGAGTTAAAGCTTCTAGGAAAGTGGGATATTCATACATTTGATGAAAAGCTGATAAAACGGGTACGCATTGTTAAACGTGCCGATGGTTTTTATGTTCAGTTTTGCGTCAAAGTTGATAATGCTCAAACGGCACCTCAAACTAGTAATGAAGTTGGGATTGATGTTGGTTTAGAGTATTTTTATTCAGATAGTAACGGCAACCATCAAGAAAATCCCAGGTTTTTACGTAAAGCCGAAAAAGATATAAAGCGTTCTCAACGTAAAATCTATAAAAAAAAGAAGGGGTCATCCGGTAGAAGAAAAGCGCGTGGTGTTTATGCCCGCAAGCATTTGAGAGTAACAAGAAGAAGGAATGAACACGCTCTTGTACTAGCGCGTAACTTGTGCCTACTTAACAGTAAGGTCGTCTTGGAAGACTTGAATGTAAGCGGCTTGGTGAAAAACCACAAGCTAGCCAAAAGTATCGTTGATGCATCTTGGTATCTTTTCCGCCAATGGCTCGAATATTTTGGCAGAAAGTTTAATCGTGAAGTAATCGCAGTGCCACCACACTATACTTCTCAAGAATGTAGTAATTGTGGTGTTAGAACTCAAAAGAGTTTAAGTACCCGAACGCATTCTTGCGCTCATTGCGGATACACCGAACAACGTGATATTAATGCTGCCAAAGTAATTCTAGGTCGTGTAAACGGTAGGGGAGGGCATCCCCAAACTAACGCTAGTGGAGTTGTAGCCTCTACTCTTGTTGGTAGCAATACCTGCAAGAGTAAGCAACGACAGTGAAGCTAGAATCCCCTTCCATTTATGGAAGGGGAGTGTCAATCGCAAATACCATGCCTTCATGCTGGTTTAGCTTCAGATTACGCCGAAATCATCTGGAATTCGACATATCGCGTACCAAGTGCAGCAAATGATGATATCTGCGATTATCCCTTAGCACGCAATTTAGTTACTTTAACAGTTGCAACTGCTTGTGAAGTTGCCATTAATTTTGTCGCTACCGGAGAGCAAAAAAGTTTTACTATCACCTTTGCTGATTTTGCAATTAAGCCTTTTAATTTATAATACAAACTTTATTCCTCAAACTAGGGCTTATGCAAGCAAAACTAGGAAAACATTTTTCTTTTATGAAAACTTAAATACTAAGATTTTGTGTTGCCGATCATAGTTATGCCTTCGAGTTTCCAACCCCCCAATTTTGGCGGCATCATTGAAATAAGAAAAACAAATTAATACTTCAATTCAGCAATACCTGA
>JBCDDV010000627.1:0-2883 GCA_039180145.1 Cyanobacteria bacterium P01_G01_bin.49
ATCACAGGAATTGAATCTAGACAGCATCATCAAAGAAATCTTTTTAATGTTTAGTTGTTGGGGATTTTGATAAATTGTCAGCAAATTTTCCTTAGAATTTTATTAGACTCCTTAAATTTATCTAAAAGTAACCCGATGGCTGATCAAAACAGTGTTACTATTTTTCCTAATAATTTGACTAACTTTCTATATATTAACTAACTTCATGAAAAATTTATCATCCCACAATCAACCTCAAAAACAACAAAATTTATTAATTGAGTATCAAACACAACTTTCCCTATCTTTAACAGAAATAAACGCAGTAATTCGTTTATTACATAACCAAGAAAAAGTCACGAAGAGCAAAGAAAAAATAGTTTTAGCCAATCAGATGGTAGAGCAAGTCACGCAAAGACTAGAAACATTAGCAGAACAGAGTCAGTGGTTACAAGATCAACATCAGTTATCTGAGCTAGAAAATTATACAGAAGTCAGAGAATTAATGTCCCACAAGTTAGCAGAAATTCGAGAAACAACCAAGCAATGGGAGTATACTGCATAGTTAAACTCAATCTAGCTATGGGATTTCTGATGATGTGCAGTTATATTGCATTTAATAGTTACCATACTTTTACCTGAACAATCGCTTAAAATTAAATTGTAAAATTTGTTTGTTAATGAGGAATGAAAAACAAAAAATAAAAATAGGGAAGGAGCTTTTAATCAGCTAAGATTTCAAAGTCACTAACTTCTAGGACAGGGCCAATCATGGCAACAGTCATGACATCTTCTCGAATGTTTCCTTCAATTTGAACCTTAGAAAGAGGTTGCTGTAATGAAGACGGCAAATCTTTCAGTTCATAGGTTTCTCCTGACTCAGTAATTAAAGCCCAAGTTCCGAAACCAAAGCCTTGTTTTTCAATTTTTCCAGTGACAGTAATGCTCATGGTTAATTATTAATAGTTGATAGTGAGTAGTTTAACAATGAACGATGGATAATCAACAGTATATTCAAGATTTCCCTTCCCTATTACCTCTTAAAAGGGTTATCATCTAGCCTAGGAATTTTTAAGGTAAAGCAAACCCTCATGGGTATTATTCAAACACTACCAGGAACAAGAGATATTTTGCCAGAAGAAATTGGATACTGGCAATATGTAGAAACTGTTGCGACAGAAATTCTCAGTCGGGCAATGTATTATGAGATTCGTCCCCCTATTTTTGAGCAAACCTCTCTGTTTGAAAGGGGTATCGGAGAAGGGACAGATGTAGTAGGAAAGGAAATGTACACCTTTACAGATAAAGGCGATCGCTCAGTTACACTGCGTCCTGAAGGAACGGCCGGGGTGGTTCGTGCTTTTTTACAGAATAATCTTTATGCTGCGGGTGGGGTACAACGTCTCTGGTATTGTGGCCCAATGTTTCGCTACGAAAGACCTCAAGCAGGTCGTCAGCGACAGTTTCACCAAATTGGACTAGAATTAATCGGAACCGGAGATGCTAGGACTGATGTGGAAGTGATTGCCCTAGCAACGGATATTCTGAAAACCCTAGGCTTACAAAGTTTAAAATTAGATCTTAATTCTGTGGGCGATCGCCGTGATCGACAGCAGTATCGAGAGGCATTAGTTAACTATTTTTTACCTTACAAAGATGAATTAGATCCTGACTCTCAAAATCGTTTGGATCTCAACCCTTTACGCATTTTAGATAGCAAAGATAAGCGTACCAAGGAAATTAGTCAAAATGCCCCTAATATTCTGCAATATTTAAGCGAAACGTCTCGAAAACATTTTGATCAAGTGCAAAATTTATTAACAGAGTTAGGCATTGAATATCAGTTAAATCCTTGTTTAGTGAGAGGATTAGATTATTACACCCATACCGCTTTTGAAATTCAATCCGATGATTTGGGGGCCCAAGCAACAGTATGCGGTGGCGGACGATATGATGGATTAATAGAGGAATTAGGTGGAAACCCGACCCCAGCAGTAGGATGGGCGATCGGCATGGAAAGGTTAATTATTCTGCTCAAACAACGGCAAGCCTCCCCTCAAATATCTCCTGATTTCTACATTGTTTCGCGGGGAGAGACAGCAGAAACACAAGGATTACTTCTAGCTCAAAAGTTGCGTTCTCAGGGCTTAACGGTAGAATTAGACATGAGTGGGAGTGCTTTCGGGAAACAGTTTAAGCGGGCTGATCGCAGTGGTGCGATCGCCTGTTTAGTATTAGGGGATGAAGAGGCGAAAACAAAAACAGTACAACTCAAATGGTTGACTACCAAAGAACAAAAATCGATGGGTCAAACAGAATTATTTAACAATCTTGGGGAACTTAAGGAACAAATTGAGAGACATAAATAAACAACGGGTAACTCAACCAAATAAGACCGATGAAATCTTGGGAATTTCTCATCCAAAAAGAAGGCGATCATCAATGGGAGTCAGTTAATTCTCCTAACGTACAAATAGAAGAAGTAGGAAAATACCGTATTCTGGCCCATACTAATCGTTTCAATCGTCTTGTAGAAGTCCGCATTCGTTCTCAAGAAGGAGAGACTCAATATTATCAACGTCGTGTTAATTCCCAAGGGTTAGTAATGATTCTTCCCTTTACTGAATTCTCTGCTGGTACTTCTTGGAATGTTCGTTGTTGTAATGATATCTTATCAGAGCTTTTAGGAGAAAGTTGGCAAGAACAGCTAAAGTTAGATATTTTACCCTTTGCACCACCAACCAAATTAATACCAGTTGCTCAAAATTCTGCTAACTTTCAAACACAAGATTATGTACAACAATTAGAACGGTTATTAAGAGAAGAAATTGAACCTAAGTTAATAAATCTTCAGGACAATACATGTGCACATGATTTCAATACAAACTTGAAAAAAACAATCAT
>JBCDDV010000628.1:0-2883 GCA_039180145.1 Cyanobacteria bacterium P01_G01_bin.49
GGTAAGGATCGATTTTGAGAATATCTTGAGCTAAATAACCAAATTGATACAAAGCCTTTTTCGCTTCGCATCCTGCTTTATTTAAAAAACTATCTGTCCACAAGCCTGGACGAATTGTAATAATTCCTTCCTCTGGCCGTTCTACTTTACCTTGTAGATTTTGTTGTCCGACTAGATGAACTCGAACATTCCACATTCGAGAAACTTCTACACTTGCCATCAATCCACCTTTTCGGTGTCTGCCCTCAACCCAAGTAGCTTGAACAGTTATACAATCCAAAGCAAAGGCGTGTTGGGCTATGGTTTTAATTTTTTCATATTTAGGTTTATTAGTATCCTTATCCCAACCAATTTCTTCAATCAAATCGCTTATTCTAAGATTGAATTGGCTCACCCAAGGCTGTTCTTGGCGCATGGTGTGAGCAGCAAATATCAGATGTAATTTAGCTGTATTCGTGCCAAATTTATCGACAATTTGCAAAGCTTCATCGTAAGGCAAGAGTGAAATATCACCTGGATTAGTAATATAGTGTTTGATTAAATTTTTGGGGTTTCCTTTAGCCCGATGTAGAAAAAAGGCTAATCCAGAAGGGTCTTTATCCCATAAATCCTTTCTCAATTGGGCGTTAAGACTAGACACCATTGGAGCAGAAGTAGCAGCAGGAGTAAAATACTTGTCTTCCTTGTATAAACTTGGTTCGGTATTTGGTAAATCGGCAATCTTACTCACTTCTATTATATCCGCAGGAGAAATATTTTTTTCTTTCTTGGTTGTAGAGATGAAAGAAACCTGTTTTTTTTCCATTCTGCTGCTAGTAGGATTGAAGTGTTCTAGAGATTGCCACTGGCTAAAAAAAGTGTATTTTTCAAAACCATCTAAGTTTAGCTTTTGCAGAAGGAAGAGGTTTAAAACTAACGATTATCTTAAATATTGAACTAAATCGCTTGGGAGAAAGTTTTTTGAGTAGATGTGCCTGGGTAAAGGATGAACCCTTAGAAATTGCCTATCACGATAATGAGTGGGGCGTTCCCGTGACCGATGACCAAAAGCTCTTTGAATTCTTGATTCTTGAAGGGGCGCAAGCGGGTTTGAGTTGGAGTACGGTTTTGAAGAAGCGGGAGAACTACCGCCAAGCCTTTGCCAACTTTGACCCCGAACGAGTGGCTCAATTTGATGAAGTCAAACAGAAAGAACTAAAACAGAATCCTGGCATTATCCGTAACAAGCTCAAAATAGCTTCAGCAGTAACTAATGCTCGTTTATTTATTGATATACAGGCAGAATACGGTAGTTTTGCTAGCTATATTTGGCAATTTGTAGGGGGTAAGCCAATCAAAAATCACTGGGAGAATCTAGAACAAGTTCCTGCTACCAGTTCTGAGTCTGACGCTATGAGTAAAGATTTAAAGAAACGAGGATTTAAGTTTGTTGGTTCTACTATCTGCTATGCCTTTATGCAAGCTACGGGAATGGTTAACGACCATACAACAGATTGTTTTCGCTATGAAGAAATTAGCGCAATAACTTTGCGATCGCATCTGTGAAAACCAACGACAATTTCTAGGGAGACGCACACTTAGTTGGGGAAATTAAATTTACGAACATTGCCCTGCTCGTCTAGAATGCCAGCTTCAGTCAAGGAACGAATGATATATTCGTCGGAGGTATCATTTAACTCTACTTGAGTGAGATGAGCCTGTTTTGGATGATTAGATTTTATTGATTTGCCCTGGAAAGCAGCTAATCTCCGCTCTAGAGTTTCTTGCAGGTCGAACATATGAAATCCTTAGTCTAAATTACTAGCAAACCAAGCCAATAGATCGTCACGACTAGAAAAATCCAATAGAACATCTCCTAAACCTTGTAACTGTTCCTCAGATAAACTATTGATGCGGGTTTCGTCTTCTGATTTAATCTCACCAATACGACGCTTCAATTGGCTTAAAATCAAACTAGCTTGACCTTGCCGTCTACCTTGTGCCAACCAATCTTGATAGATTACGGACTCTTTCATAGCGTTCTATTCAACAATCAATTGTCAGCTAACCAACTTGATAAATCGTCATAACTAGAAAAATCCAGCAACGCATCACCTAAAGCTTCTAGCTGTTCTACAGATAAGCCATTAATGCGGGTTTCGTCTTCTGATTCAATTTCACCAATGCGACGCTTCAATTGGCGTAAAACTAAGATAGCTTGCCCCTGCTGTAATCCTTGTTGTACTCCTTGTTCTAAACCTTCTTCTATTCCTTGTTTTTTAATATCCTGATAGATTACTGAATCCTGCATAATTTCCTCCCGTAAGACGGCACTAATCACGTCCTTCTTTAATACTAATCCAGCCAGTAATGAAGTTGCTGCTGCGATGTTACTTTGCTCCCTCCTGTCGCCAAGATTATCAATTAGCGAACCGATTTCTCGTAAAGTTTGGGTTCTATCGTCAGTACGTCCCAAAATTGCCAGAGGGAGTAAACCAGGAAACTGTAGCAAGTCTGAGTAAGGCTGTTCCCAGAGTCGAATTACCTCAAATTCATGACGCATCCCAGAAATATTAAAAGTATTCTGCCGTACTAATTCTGACCCTGTGGACTTGAGATATATCACCAATTGTCGCATATCTTTGTTGGGATAACGACGGTGAACCCGAAGCCGATAATCCGCCATGCGAAAAGGAATTGCTTCATCGGGTTGAGTTTGAAATTCTAGATGTAAAACTACATCGGATGATTGAAGGAGAATCAACGCATCAGCCCGAATTGGTTCGACAAACAATTCGGTAGGACTCAATGTAGTTAACCCTTTTGGCTCGCCAAAAACCCAGCGAGCGAAGTCGCTAGAGTAATTTTCAGCTAAAAATTTGCAAATGTTGTCATACATACCCA
>JBCDDV010000629.1:0-2882 GCA_039180145.1 Cyanobacteria bacterium P01_G01_bin.49
TCCACAAATCAGAAGAGTCTAACTTTGAGCACAATAACAATATAGGGGTTGCTATCACAGAACCAATAGTAGAATACTTAATCAATTCCATATAAAAAGGAAGATAGCATAGGGACTCAAAATAAATATTGCTTGATTGTTTGTTTAAAATGTACTTTACTTCGAATTGATAGTTTTTATCTTGTTTAAAATTAGGAGCCACACCAGGAAATATATCGACACCGAGATTTGCTGCGCGATCGCACCAATAACATTTACTATAATGCTTGCTGTAATGATGGCTATCTACTCGACTACAGGAAGTCAATTGATTAACTGCAACTTCTAAAGCTTCATGCCAGTCTCTAGCGGTTGGACGTAGATGAGATTGCTCATGTCCGTCATTAAAACACTGAAGAAATAGCTGTTCGAGTTCTGGATGTACGACACTGAGGGGAATGGTAGTTTTACTATGGCGAATCGGACTATTTTGTCCACCATACCAATAGCCTTGGCGAATTAGTTCAGTTTGTTCGGGTGATTCACCTACACCAGTCCAATTGCCAGAAAACGGATGATAGCCAAAGAGTAGATAGTGAATTAGTACTCCTAGGCGAAAGCGATCGTGATTTTGTGATTGTTTTAGTTTGCGGAAATTCTTTCCTATTAGTTCGGGGGGAGTAAAGCCTTCCGAACCAACGGTACAGAGATATATTTTCTTTGCCGAGGTGTCCCGCACTTGAAAAGAATCGGTATCGATTATTGCCGTCATAGCACGGTCATTAACTAATATGTTTTCTAATTTGATATCGCCTAAGACATAACCTTTATCGTGAATTGACTGAATAATCCAAGCTGAATTTAAAGCGGTGACGTGGAGATAATGCCAGTTAAAGCCAGGAGCATTTCGTTTGCGAAGTTTAGGATTACAGATGCTAGAGAGTCGTTTACTATTTCGTCGTCGGTACGGGCATTTAAGCGATCGGAATTGAGAAAGTCTTCTAGATATTTATCCGATTTCAGGTTTTCAGTTTCCCGCAGATATTGTTCTAGCGGTTGAAAGAAAGGAGAAAAGGGTGTCCAGTCACTCAGGCGAATTGCCAGTCTTTCTAGTCCATCGGTGGAAGCACAAATAAATTCTGGCTGTCCAGCTTTGATAACTACCTTCATGTCTTTCAGGGCATTAGTCGAAGTAACAAAAGTAGTCTCGTTGATGTATTCCCCTTTGTCTGGCGCAAAAAGCAACTCTGGTTCTCTCTCTGGATAACGAACGGTAATAAAACCATCGCCAATCTGCATTGCAGCTATACCCTTTGGTGTTGCGATCGCAATGAGTAAAGTACAGGCGAGATCGTCGATCGCATAATTATTGGTTTCGGCTTGTTTTTCTAAAGCGATCGTTACTTGTTTGACTATGTTGCTAAAGAATCGTTTTACTTCAGGTTCTGAGTTAGATTCTATGACAGCTACAGCAGCATCACTATTTTTATTGCTTCTAGAGAATATGCTTAACGGCTTCAAAATAGAAGATTTGGATTTTTCTACATTAAAGCTATCGCTACCGCATAACTCGCTGATTGTTTGAATATCTTCCTCTGTAACTGTTGCTAAAATCGTATTAACGGCTAATTTCGCGCCAACATCGCTATATTTAGCACTACCCGCCCCATCTGCTACAACACCAACAATTGCGTTATCAATAATTTTATAATCGCCATAATCCTGACAGGGCATTTGCTGCTTGATATGACTCATTCCAATTGCCGAACGAGCGATCGCTTTCCAATTCATTCGTTTTCCTCTCTGTTTTGTAAGTCCCCCAGAATTGGGGGATTTAGGGGGCTTTTCATGTTTTATTTCTATGTAGTAATTTGACCCCAACCGACAGCAGGTAAAGCTACCATCGAACCACCTACCTTGCTGCCTGAAACTCGTTTCATCGAGGTAGATAACCACTGGAACATAGAGGTAAAATCCAATCCGTTTAGCATTACGGGAGGACGTTCTGGCAAAGCAATTTGACGTAATTTATTCATATCTGCCCCTTGAACTCCGACAGCAAAAAATAGCATTCGGCGTTGTGCTTCCATTTCTCTGATTCTTTGGGCTGCATTGTGCCAACTATCAGTAGGTGCGCCGTCTGTAATCAGGAATACCCAAGGACGATAATATTGAACTCCATTATGTTTATAGGTTTCCTTACGCTTTTCCATCAGATCCAAAGCGTGTTCGATCGCTTCTCCCATTGGCGTTACGCCATCTGCGGTAAGTTTGGGTGGCGAGAACTCATCGATAGTAACGAAATCTTGAGTTAAGCGCACTGGACCAAATGTTACCAAAGCAACTTCAACTCTTAAAGACGCTATTTCATCTTTATAGACATCCTTTTGAAAAGCTGCCAAACCTTCATTTAATGCATTTATCGGTTCGCCATGCATCGAGCCAGATGTGTCGCATAATAAAATTACTGGGCAACGTGGTTCTGGGTTTTCGACAAATTCTGGTAGTCCAATTGGCATTCTGTAGCCTCCGTATAATCAGCTTGCATAATTTATTGACTTAAGCTTTGACGATTATTTTGCCCAGTCAATACTTTTAGAATGCCCAATAGATCGAACAAACTCTGCTTGCCATTTCAATCAAACTACTCGTTATTCTTTTGAATCTTTATCTGCTGTCTTAAATTACTGGTATCGATCAATTGCGATCGCGAACAATTATTGACTAGCTAATTACAGCTATCGCAAATACTGGTTGTCCACTAGATAGATATATCATCAATACCTGCATTCGTTCGCGGTGGGCATTAATACATTATCTTTCATTTTATTTATGTCTTGTAATGCCCACCCTACCTTTCTGCATTCGTTCTGAAATTTATTGGCGATCGCTCTAACCTTCCA
>JBCDDV010000630.1:0-2878 GCA_039180145.1 Cyanobacteria bacterium P01_G01_bin.49
ATTTTTTTGAATAATTTCAGGCATTTTAATAATGCTGTCATCCAAATATTTTACCCCTGAAGACTCATAAGGATGACCTACAGAAACAACTATATATCCAAAACTAGCTAAATCCGAACATAATACTGTACTCTGCATTGTATAGCTACCATAACCATGGTTAAAAATAATGACTGGATAGTTATTTTTGCTTGCTCCAATCGGTGCATTTTTATAACAATTGGTCTTAACTTTGGCGGCATTTTTTGAGATGACCCCAAATGTTGTTTTGCTCAGAGTCTCTAATAGTTCTGGAGAAGAATAAAGTGCGCTATCTTTACCATCATTATTTTCTGCTGGATAAAAAATAGTTATAGGGATTTTTCTAAATGCGTTATCTTTTTCAAATGAAAATACCTTTTTTCTGCTCTTATCGATAAAATCTAATTGTGTAATTCCTACAATATATTGACCTAACGGTTTTGGTAGTTCTTTTAAATTTCCGAATAAAAATCCCAGCATAAAAAACCTCCTAGAATTATTGATTTATAAATGATGGAGTAATAATTGGCGCGAAACAAAGGAAACTTTACTCGTATATCCCTGTGTACTTCTTCGAGACAATGGAGCCTAAAATCGACTTCTTGGTCTAAAGTTTCGCCTAGAGAAGCACAAAACTCCGCCATTGAATTATAAGTTGCGATCGCCTTACTCATTCTAAGTAGCTAGGCACAATTAAATTTAAAACGCTCGGTGGCATATTGCCCTTTTTCGCCTACCTACCTAATTGAGATAAAATGGTGGTCATCTTGTAAAGACTAAGACGATCCTCATTTCAGGAGTAACAAAATGGAGATAATTGATAATGTAAAGAAGAGAATTTCAATATTAACCTCCAGACAATTTTAATATGGTTTTCTTTGATCCCCGACGCAAAAAACAACTAGAAAATTTTAGCCAAAAACTCGGCTTATCTGACTCTTTGGCCGTTAACTGGGAATTACTTGATTTGGCCCTAACCCATCCTACTATTTCGAGAGAAAAGAATTATCAACAATTAGAATTTGTTGGAGACTCAGTCGTAAGATTAGCGGCCGCTGAAGTTTTATTAGAAGTCTATCCTAATGACCCTGTGGGTGAATTTGCAGCTGTTCGCTCTATTTTAGTGAGCGATCGCACTTTAGCAGAGTTTGCTGAGAGTTACGGATTTGACCGTTATTTGCTCATTACAGACAGCGCAGCGCAAGATCCGATGGGAAGGGTATCTTGGTTAGCAGATGCTTTTGAAGGGGTGTTGGGGGCCTTATATCTAAGCACGAAAACCATGAATTTAGTTCGTCCTTGGTTAGATCCTCTTCTGATTACTAAAGCAGAAGAAATTCGTCAAGATCCTGCTCGTCAAAATTATAAAGATGCTTTACAAGAATGGACACAGGGACAATACAAAATTTTACCTGAATATCGGGTGATAGAACAATTATCAAGTTACGATCATCAACAACGTTTTTTGGCTGAAGTTTGGTTAAAGGATCGTAAACTAGGAACGGGGCAAGGTCGCTCTAAAAAATTAGCTGAACAAGCAGCGGCTAAGGAAGCTTTTTTTTCCGTTGTTAATCAATAAAATTCTCCCTTAGTATAGAGAGAAACTCTATCACTAATCTTTAAAAAATTAAGGCAATATTGCTTATCCAAGATGTCTATAAATATCCGATTTTCTACTTTATTTGTGGCTTTTTCACTGATAATGGGTAATTTAATTGGCTGTCAGTCAGTTGAAACTATTTCCTCAACCCAAACACCTGAAGCGTCTCCCTTTTTGCGTGTAACCGATCCGAGTCTTCTTAAAAATCTTGAAGAAGCGACTCATCAAGAAATAAATCAATATCGTCTCTCCAAAAATCTTCCTCCCTTTAAGCTTGATCCCCAAATTACTCAACAAGCAAGAATTCATAGTGAAAGAATGGCTGCTAAAAGTATTCCTGTTGGCAATAACGATTTAGAAGAACGGTTAAAAATTATTGGTCTGAGTGTTCCTTATCAAAAAGGGGTTGAAAATATAACGGTTCATCAAAATAATACTGATCCAGTTAAAACTGCAGTTCAACAGTGGCTTGAAAATCCAGAAAATCGCCAAAATCTTGAAGGGAAGTATGAGAAAACAGGTATTGGTATCGCGCAAAATGAACAAGGAAAATACTATTTTACACAAATTTTTATTCAAGAACGTCCGTCTTCTTCAACGCCCGATCCTGATTCTTTATTAAATAATAGTTTAGAACCTTGGAAAAATGGAGACGTTTTATCAAGTAAATCTGATCAAAATAGTCAATTTCTGATTGCTTTAGAAGCAGAGATTAATCAGCGAGTTAATCAGTATCGTTCCTCAAAAAATTTACCGCCTTTAAAAATGAATGCACAAATTAGTTATGTTGCCAGACAACACAGTCAAAATATGGCCAGGAAAAATGCAACCTTCAGTCACGATGGCTTTGATAAACGAGCGAAAACAGTAGAAAAAACAATCCCCTATCAAGCCTTTGCCGAGAACTTAGCTTATCTAAAAGGATATCCTGATTTAGCTTCAGTCGCCGTTCAAGGATGGATTGATAGTCCTGGTCATCGCAAAAATATGGAAGGAAACTTTAATTTAACAGGAATTGGTATTGCCAAGAATGCCGATGGGGAATATTATTTCACCCAGTTATTTTTGTTGCAACGGTAAAATTATGACAGCCTCTAACAATTTTCAAGTCTGCGATCGCGATCTTTCTGATGAAACCCTATCTCTTTATTTAAACGCGAAAGAAATTGCCGTTGATACAGAAACAATGGGATTAATTCCCCAAAGAGACCGCTTATGTTTAGTACAATTATGTGACCCTAGTGGTTTTGTAACAGC
>JBCDDV010000631.1:0-2877 GCA_039180145.1 Cyanobacteria bacterium P01_G01_bin.49
CCCGCAATGGTCAAACTACGTCCAAGAAGCATTGGGGTGGAAAAACTATGCTGAGGCAGTTTGGTGGATTCATGCCCATACTAAAGATAAAAAGTGGTCTGTTCCTAAAGAAATCCGCGATACTTGGGTAGCACAAGTCAGCGAACAAACCTCCCTTTCCGCCCAAAATTTAGTCGATGGTGCAGTAGATGTGCAATGGTTTAACCGCATCTATCAGTCATTGAAAGGAGAAAAATGGCAAAAAATAATGGATGCGGCCAAATATGCTTCGAGTTCTGGAGGACATAAACGTTCGGAATTATTTGCCCAAGCGATGTTAGGAGAAATTGACCCCAAAACCCTGATCACTCGCGTTACTGATAAACGTCATCAAGATGCAATTAGGGCATTAGGATTATTACCTTTGAAGAGAGGCAAGCAGCGAGAAAAAGATTTATTGAACCGTTATCAAATTATTCAAGAATTTATCCGAACCAGTCGCAAATTTGGGTCACAACGACAAACCAGCGAAAAATTAGCCGCCGCGATCGCCTTAGAAAATTTAGCCCGAACCGCAGGTTATCCCGATCCCCAACGCTTAGAGTGGGCAATGGAAGCGAAAAGTGTGGCAGATTTAGTAGAAAAACCCCAAACTGTCACCATTGATGAAGTAAGCGTCTCCCTCTCTATTACCGATGGAGAACCTGTCATTACTGTTCTGAAACAAGACAAAAAATTAAAATCAATTCCCGCAAAAATCAACAAAAATCCTGAGATTAAACAATTAAAAGCGAGAAAACAGCAAATATCTCGTCAAGCTTCTCGCATGAAGATTTCCTTAGAAGAGGCTATGTGTCGAGGAGATAACTTTACTGCTTCTGAGTTACAGCAACTTTGCAATCATCCCGTTTTGTCACCAATTTTAACCCAGTTAGTATTTATGGGAGAAGGAGAAATTGGTTATCCGATTGAACAGGGAAAAGCATTACAGAATCATCAAGGTGAAATTCAAACGATTCAATCCAATTATTTAAGAGTTGCCCATCCTTACGACTTATTAAAAACCGATGAATGGCATCTCTGGCAACAAGAGTGTTTTGCCAAAGAACGACAACAACCCTTTAAACAGATATTTCGAGAATTATATCTATTAACCCCAGCAGAACAAGCCACAAAAACCCTTTCTAACCGCTATGAAGGACATCAAGTTAACCCTCGTCAAGCATTAGCATTATTGGGTAAAAGAGGATGGGTAACTTGTCCCGAAGAAGGCGTTAGAAAAACCTTTCACAAAGAAGGAATTTCTGTCTGGTTATTCTTTTTAGAAGGATTTTATACTCCGGCAGAAGTAGATGGGTTAACCCTTGAAGGTATCTCGTTTACCAAACGAGGTGAGTGGAAATCCCTTAATTTAGAAGAGGTTTCACCGCGACTCTTTAGTGAGGTGATGCGAGATTTAGATTTAGTAGTGAGTGTCGCCCACCAAGGAGGTGTTGATCCTGAAGCTAGTTTATCTACAGTAGAAATGCGTTCTACCCTAGTTCGAGAAACTTCTCGTTTGTTAAAGTTAAATAATGTGCAGTTACAGAATTCTCATGTTTTAATTAAAGGTAAATTAGGGAGTTATTCCGTTCATTTAGGATCAGCTGTCGTGCATCGTCAACCAGGGGGATCAATCTGTATTATTCCAGTCCATTCTCAACATCGAGGACGGTTGTTTTTACCCTTCGCTGATGATGATCCCAAAACGGCAGAAGTCGTTTCTAAAGTGTTATTATTGGCGAAAGATCAAGATATTAAAGATCCCACAATTTTAGAGCAACTGTTATGATATGACGTTATGCAAAGGGCAATGATGAATAACATATTTCTCATTTTCTCCTTGAGATAAAGTAATCTAGAGAAAGTAGCATTATCTTTGCACAAAAAATGGAGCGAATTTCTGCCCTAGGGCTAGATGTTGGTAACGACACTATACTATTATTTGCTCCCTTGCTTGGAGTATTATACCCGTTCGCAAAGCTTAAGCCTTATGCCTCGAATGGTTGCTTCAACTATCGATAGATTAGATGCAGATGCAAGCCCTCTCAGGCGGCAATTAAGTGTCATTACTTTTTTTTGAATTTATTCGTGTAAGGGCTTTTTTCGCCAAATTAGCGATTTTATTGTCCTCGTAATCAACACCGTCATCATGGAGTTGAATATGCTCAAGTGTAGGAATTGATTCCTCGCCACCTATTTGATAGAGTGAATGCACTGCATTATAACGAGCATCTGCATCCTCGTCAGTCATTGCGATTTCGCAAAGCATCTTTCTGGTTCTAGGTTCATCGAATTTCGAGAGTCTTTCTGCTACTATCCATTTCCATTTTTCTGGTTGATTTTTATAGAGGTCAATTAAATAAGCCACTTGATCAAAATGCTTCAACTTTAATAAAGCATCAAATGCGCGTGAAGAAATAGCAACACCATACTTAGATTCATCCATCAAGCTTTGGAGAATTGGGACTGTATCTTCTAGAGAAAGAGAGTTAAATAGTTGCTCTTCTTCATTAGTAATTGTTGTGGGCAACTCACATATCTTATTAAAAACGAAATCGCTAAACGTTTTTATTTTTCGTTTTTTCACTACCATTTGTTATTTTTTTTATTGTTATTGTTCGCCGCTCAAAAGAACACTGAAAATATTATTGATGAATAAATTACTAATACTATTCATTTATTTTCATCCTTGAGTGATAAATTAAGCAGAGCTTTTCTTGCATAGGCTAGTTAGTAATGCAAGAAAATAAACTCATATGAAATAAATCATAGTTGGAATTCCTAGGAAATTCAAATTCTTGAGTTAAAAGTTATATTACCACTTGATTCTACTTGGTATAGGGAGCCAAGTTCGTA
>JBCDDV010000632.1:0-2876 GCA_039180145.1 Cyanobacteria bacterium P01_G01_bin.49
CGATAAATTTTAGATTCGGATAACGAGAACTATCAGCTTTAAATAAAAATTAATTAACCGTTAGCAAAAGACAAAGTTAATAACTTTCTTAGCTTTTTACTTAATATTTTTCCACAGTCTATGTTATTCAAACTAAGATTATTAACCCGTTGCCAATGATGGTAACGAGTTAATATTTTTTTAAGCTCTTTCAATAATAAAGGGCAAAGAAATTCGATAAAAAACCCATCCTACTATTGTAATGATGATAGCTACCGCACTAGCAATCCAAAATCCAGTTGGTTGAGTAATTACGCCTGTTGTCGCTAATTCTCTTGTTGTTACTAATAATGGCGTTACCGGATTTATGCTTACCAAGGTTGCCCAAATTCCTTCTCTGGGAGCCTCGTAAACAACTGGCGTTACGAACAGCCCAAATCGAGTAACAAAGCCCATGGCTTTACTAATATCGCCGTATAAACAAGAAAAAGGACCAATAAGTAGGCCAATTCCAGTAGCTAATAGTAACAAATGAATGAAAGCAACGGGAGCAATTAGGAGAGTCCATGTAATGCTCACTTTAAACCAAAGGAAGAAGAAAACAATGGGAATTAACCCAATGACAAAATCAAATAAAATTTGTCCTAATGCTGAAAGAATAAAGGATTCAGGGGGAACATTTAGTTTAGATAATAAACCTTTCGCCGTTCTGGCTGTTCCCATAATGCTGTTGAGAGTTTGGGTAAAGGTTTGCCACAGAGTCATACTGAAGGCAACATAAACTGGATAGGGAATATCAGTTTCTCCTAGATTAAGAATCTTCGCTTCTTTGAGAAAGGTTAAACCAATTGCCGTTACGATGGGAGGAACAAAAGCCCAAATAATACCTAACAAAGATTGACGATATTTAGATTGAATATCCCGTTGAATCAATTGCCAGGCTAATTCTCGTGATGCTAGTAAATCTCGCCATATGTCCTTAAATAGAGTCAGAGGGTGTCGCAAACGACTGTCCGGCTGATAAACAACCACTGGCATTGGTTTTGATTTTGGGTCTGAGGGATGAGGAGGGCTAGTTTGACTCATGGCACACAAATACTATCAGATTTTATCTTCTTAATGGTTGTATCATATAAATTCACATTTTTTCAAAATTCCTTTGTCTTAACCAATGCTAAACCATTATTTTAAGAAAATGCGCTAACTTGTAGTAGGCCCTTGTCTGTATTTCTTCAAGTTAACTTTACCTGTTAATTTTAGGATTACAACAGTCTTGATAGAGACCCCATTAAAGAATGTGGAATTAAGGTAACAAACGATGACTCAACAAACTCAGTTTAACGTAACCAACAGCAAGTTAGTGAAGTTGTTGAAAAAAACAATTAAAGGTGTCATTGCTCAACAAGGAATTAAGCCTTCAACCCGTAAGGGAAATAAAGAATTAGATATTTTGATTAAGCAAATTGCAAAGAAACCTTTTACGTCTGAATTAGAAGTAAAAAATCTTGCCCAGACAGTAGGGGAAAGTTTAATTAAATTATCTAAAGCACAGAAAAAAATTTATTTAGATAAGGGAATTGTTCGTCAACTTTATTTACAACAAGATTTAACAATCTCTATTTCTACCTCTTCAAATGAAGCAACAGTTCAAACTAAAGAACCACCAAAGCAAGTAGAAAAATCTACGACTAAACCTCAAGCAGAAACAGCTAAAATAACCAAGGTTGAAGAAACAACGTCTGAAACAACTGAAATAGAAGAACCTACTACTAAACCTCAAGCAGAAGCAGCAGCAACAACCAAGGTTGAAGAAACAACTGCTGAAACAACCGAAATAAGCAAAGAAGACGAAAACGAAAGCAGCGATCAAACACCTAAAAATGCTGTCCTAGGATTAAAGGAAAGGCTCACAGAAGATATTAAGTTAGCAATGAAAGCTAAAGATAAAATTCGCCTAGAAACGGTTAGGAGTATCAAAAAAGTTGTCTTAGAAAAAGAGGTTGAGGTTCGTCCCAAAGGACAAGAAACCTTAACATCTGAACAAGAATTAGAAGTTTTAGCGCAGCAAGCAAAGCAGCGTCGTGATTCTATTGAACAATATCGTCAAGGCGGTAGAGATGACCTTGCAGATAAAGAAGCCCAAGAGTTAGAAATTATTGAAACTTATTTACCCGCTCAACTTTCCGAGGAAGAAATTGGAGAAGTGATTGATAATATTATTGCTTCAGTGGGTGCGAGTTCTCCTAAAGATATGGGGAAAGTTATGGGCCCTGCCATGAAAGAATTAAAAGGAAAAGCTGATGGCAAGAAAGTTCAAGAAATGGTCAAAGAAAAACTTGCTTAAATATTATAATTGATCATCAAAATAGCCCAGGTTCATTATGATAGCTTGGGTTATTTTTTATGCCTGTTTGAACTTGCCATAATCCTGCATAAATCCCACTTTTTTCTAATAACTCTTCATGGGTTCCTTGCTCCACAATTTCCCCAGATTCCATGACATAAATACAGTCTGCATGACGAATAGTTGATAAACGGTGAGCGATCGCAATGGTGGTTCTATTCTTAGTAATATAGTCTAAAGAACGAGCGATCGCCGCTTCTGTTTCGTTATCGACAGCAGAAGTCGCTTCATCTAACACTAAAATAGGTGGATCTTTTAAAATGGCTCTAGCAATAGCAATTCTTTGTCGTTGTCCTCCTGATAATTTTTGTCCTCTTTCTCCAACAATAGTGTCGTAACCTCCAGGCAATTTTTCAATAAATTCATGAGCTTCTGCCACTTTTGCTGCGTTAATAATTGACTGAAAATTTGCTTCGGGATTACCATATGCTATATTTTCTTTTACAGTTCCATGAAATAGAAAAACGTCTTGACTAACTAATCCGATTGCTGA
>JBCDDV010000633.1:0-2875 GCA_039180145.1 Cyanobacteria bacterium P01_G01_bin.49
AGGTCGGTTTAATTTGGGTCAAGATGTAACTGATGAGTTTTTTATTTCCCTCAAAGTTCCAAAAAAAAGAGGAGGAGGAGTGATAATCTTAAGCTCACTCGCACCTTCAAGTTTACTCCTCTACATCAACAATGACCCCTCACACCTGATGTACTGTGGAAGACACTGTATCTCAACACAGAATACAGATGTTTAGAACAAGGCAATAATATTATCGTGTTTTGCCGTTTTTTGCCTTTGATAGTACTTTATTCTTAAAAAGATAGCATGTCAGTCCCATAAACTAGAGAAAACTTTTGATTTCTTTAAGGGCAATATCGTCAATAATATGGAATATAAGGGATATAAAGGGAATTAAAGCAAATAATTATGAAATCTCAACAAAATCCGTATCAAATGATACTAAAAACTCTTTCCATTATGATAATTTTTGTTAGTTTGAGACAAGGAAAAATAACGTCTAAAATAGTTGTGTTTGGCTAGGATATTTATCTCAATTTCTGCTAATGCCCTGTCTTCTACCTTAATATCTTTGAGATTTGCTCCAATTAAATTAGTCCCTCGTAGGTTAGCCCTCTGCAAGTTAGCTCCTTGTAAGTTAGCGTAACTTAAATTGGCTCCTCTAAGATTTGCTCCGAGTAAATTGGCTCCTTGCAAGTTAGCATAGCTTAAATTAGACCATCTCAAGTCTAAGCGATCGCCTTTAATTTCTGATAGATTAGCCCGTAATAAATAAGCGTGGCATAAATGAGCTTGAATTAATTGCCCTTGGGATAAATTTGCTCGGTAAAAATAAGCCCCTTGCAATTCTGCTTCGTATAAAGTCCCTTGGCTAAGATCGGCTTCACAAAAGTTGGCTGCTTCTCCACAAGCTTCACTCAAATTAGTACGATTAAGTTGTGCGCCACTAAAATCAGTTCCTTTGATTTGGGCATTTCGTAGAGATGTACCAATTAAATTAGCTTGACACAAATTTGCTTGGTTAAGGTTAGCTTGACGTAAGTTTGCTCCAATTAAATTAGCCTTTTGAAGGTTAACGTAGCTCAGATGCGCTGCTGTCAGATTGGCTTGAGCAAGATCGGCATTTTCTAAATTAGCATAATCTAATCTGGCATTTTCAAGGTGAGAACAACTTAAATTTACCCCCAATAAATAGGCTTGCTGTAAATTTTTACCGGTTAAATCAATATCTCTTAAATCTGGAGTAACTTTGGGATGATTTTGTCGCCAGGTTAACCAGTTTGTTTCTTTAGCCAACAGTGCGAGATGTTCTTGATTTGCCATAATGTTAATTGTTGATTGTTCATAGTTGATTGTTTATAGCCTCCCCCTGCTCCCCTGCTTTCACACTCCCCATACTCCCTAATCATCTTTCTTGTAACCAACGGACAGCATCTTTCGCATGATAAGTTAAGATTAAATCTGCACCAGCCCGTTTAAAACTGGTTAAGGTTTCTAAGGTCACTTTTTTCTCATCAATCCAACCATTTAATGCCGCAGCTTTGACCATTGAATATTCACCAGAAACATTATAAGCAGCAACAGGAAGATCGGTCATTTCTTTCACCCGCCAAATAATATCCATATAAGATAAAGCTGGTTTTACCATCAACATATCAGCCCCTTCGGCAATATCCAAATCAACTTCTTTTAACGCTTCTCTAGAATTTCCAGGGTCCATTTGATAAGTGCGGCGATCGCCAAATTGGGGAGCAGAATCAGCCGCATCTCGGAAAGGGCCATAATAAGCTGAGGCATATTTTGCTGCATAAGACAAAATAGGAATATCTTCAAAACCAGCCTCATCTAACCCTTCTCGAATGGCCCGCACAAACCCATCCATCATCCCTGATGGGGCAATAATATCAGCCCCTGCTTTGGCTTGAGAAACTGCTGTTTTTTTCAATAATTCTAAGGTCGGATCGTTGAGTACCCGTCCTGTCAAGTCACCCACCTCTAAATACCCGCAGTGACCATGATTAGTATATTCGCATAAACAGGTATCCACAATCACGACTAAGCCTGGAACCGCTTCTTTTACAGCAATGGCAGCTTGTTGGACAATGCCATGATCATGCCAAGCCCCTGTGGCTTCAATGTCCTTATCTTCAGGAATACCAAACAAAATAATGGCAGGGATTCCCAAATCATAGACTTCTTTGGCTTCGTCAACAATCTTATCAACTGATAACTGATAAACCCCAGGCATAGACTTGACTTCTTGGGCGACACTGCTACCTGGCACAGCAAATAAAGGATAAATTAGATCATTGGGCGTAAGGATAGTTTCGCGCACCATGCGGCGTAATTGGGCATTTTGGCGCAAACGACGAGGACGATTAATAGGAAACATGGACATTAATACAGAACGACTAGCTTACCTAGTTTACGGCGATCGCTTTCTCTTAATCTGCGAATCTTATTAATCCTCAATGATTTGTAATGTTGTCAAAATCAAAGATTACACTTATAATATAGTTAGAATACATGGGGCCGCAACGGCTTCGACAGGTTGGTGAAATCCGAACTGTGATTCAAGCCGAGAGTGAGTCTCCTCTCGTAAATCAAAGGCTCAAACAAAAAAGTAACTGCGAACAACATCGTAAGCTTCAAGCGCGTGGCAGTAGCTGCCTAGAAACTCTCTCATAGAGTCCGCTTACCTCTGATGTGACTCCGTTAAGGATTAGAGGTACCAACCCCAACGGATGCACCTAATCACTACCTCTGGTTAGTTATTAGGTAAAGACCTTACCAGAGCATCCCACCGTTCGGGATAAGGAACGGTTCCTGCCTTGAGGGTAAGAAAGGCTAAGCTTGTGAATGAGCGGTAGGTCAATACCCAGTCTGGACAGCAGTTCGACTCTGCTCGGCTCCA
>JBCDDV010000634.1:0-2873 GCA_039180145.1 Cyanobacteria bacterium P01_G01_bin.49
CAACAATCACCATAACACTATCCGTAACGGGTTGTGGCAATGAAGTTCTTTGAGCAAAAGCGAGTAACTCATCGCGCACGTAACATATTTTCTCAAGACTGTTATCGATTTTGATATTGATAGAGTTTATGTTATTCATTTGTGACCTAAAATAACTAAAGTAATATCATCAGATTGAGGAGCCTCTTGAGTAAATTTTGAAACAGCATCCAAGATTGCTTTTCCTAACGTTTCGCCAGTCTCAAAATGACGATGTGCTGTCTCTATTAATCTCTGCTCTGAAAATTGATTTTTGTCTTGATCAAAGGCTTCAGTAATTCCATCAGTATAGATAACTAAGTAATCACCTGAATTCAGATAAATAACTGACTCATCGTACTGTAACCCTTCAAATAACCCTAGAGGAGAACTCGGTTGAATGTCGAGAAATTGGACGTTATTTTGTGTGACTAATACGGGTGGATTATGACCCGCAGATGAATAGTTAATTATGCCATTTTTTGTATCAATTATTCCGCAAAACAGTGTTGTAAACATACATGAATCATTTTCTGATGCTAACTGATTATTAATCTCAGATAAAAGAGCAGAGAGATTATCTATTGTGGGAACAAGAAGCTTAGCAAGTGTAATCACACGAGACATGAATAAAGCAGCAGGAACGCCTTTATCCGAAACATCGCCAACTGCCACAAAAAATTGCTCATCTGATAAAGGAATTAATTCGTAGAAATCTCCACCAACAGCTTTAGCAGGGATTAATTGAGCGTATATCCTATCTTTGGCTATGTTTTGAGAGAGTAACCCACCTCCCGGAAGCAGATCCATTTGAATACGCTTGGCAATATTTAATTCACTCTCTGTTTGCATCCTAGATTTTGTTTCTGATGCAAGTTTCCTAATATAGTCTTGTAGTGAATCATTCATAGCACGCATAGCATTACCAAGTTCACTAACTTCATCGTTAGTAGAGATTTCTGGCAAGGCAACATCTAAACCTCTTTCAAAATCTTCTGGGGAAACTTGTTTTATGGCATGATGAAGTTGACGAATCGGCTTAGTTAATCTATCTGCCACAAACCAAATAAATGGTACTAATAAGAATAGGATTACAAAAGTAAAGATAATCGTTATTATCCTCATGTACTCAAAGTCGGCAAGGAGTTCATGTTCTGGAATGGCAATAATTAATTCTGGTGATATATTCCTTGCCAGTGTTATGGTATCTTTATTCACCAACCAACCTTTTGGATTAATTCCGTCGGCAATTTGAGTAAAAATAGGAGACTGTAACTCACGTAATGTTCTCAGTCGTAATTTATCATCATTCGTTTTAATAACAGACTCAATCTCGCCACTCCAAGCAATTACATTTCCATTAATATGAATAACCATTTCACTGGAGGGAGTGATCCGTTGTTCCTTTAAAGTTTGCGAAATAGAATCTAAAAAAATGTCTGTTGCAATAATACTTTCTTGATTTGCAGCAGCTTCGGCAACAGTAATTCCTACTTTTCTTCCCATGAAAAATGGATAAGGCAAAGTTGTAATTGTTTCCGTTGAAGCGATCGCGTCCCGATACCAAGGTCTTGTTCTTGGATTAAAATTTGAGTGGGGTAACTCGCGTATTTCTAGCAATTCTAAGGATTTGTTATAGAAATACCGTATGAGATTCCTTTTATTACTAGGAAGATAATCTACTCCGTAAGTTGCGACCGATGGCTCATTGAAAACATTCTTCCAGATATTAATCTGACGAATAATATAAAAATTGCCCTGAGAATCAACTAAATAAATAGACGCAGATTGAGAGTTCGACTCAAGGATTGTTGTTAGTAATGAAATATTATCTATCCATGTTTCGATATCTTTTACATCCATCACTTCACTATTAGCAAGCATTTTCGTTGTTTGTTCAACTGCTTCGTGAGTTCTCCGCAATTCTGAAAACACTTGTCTACTAGCAGCTAACAACATATAGTTATCAGCTATTTTTAAAAGCGATTCAGTGGCACTATATTTTAAGAAGACAAATACAGACCATATACCTAATACAGCTATTCCGGTAACTGAAGCGAATTTGGTACGAATAGAAATATTTTTGGGCTTCATATTTTAAGTTACAATCTAATCAGGTAGTTTGGTGAAAGTTTTAGTTGAGTAAGCGTATTGATAGTTCTGCCGTCATCCAAGCACCAATAATAACTATCTGCAATACGATACTTTACTCTGAAATGTTTATGTTCTTTATTCTAAATTAATTGAGGAATAAATATGCCACTTAATGTGATAGTCAATGAAGTCAAATCAGATACTGTTTGTGTTTCTTTAGACGGTTCATTAGATAGTAATACATATCTTGATTTAGAAAAAAAGGTAGAAAATATACCAGAAACAGTCAAATTTCTAATTTTTGACATGGAAAATCTTCAGTTTATTAGTTCTGCGGGTTTGCGTATCGTTTTTTCAACCCTAAAACGTTACAAAGCAAGAGGAGGAAAAGTTGGTGTTAGTCAGATGTCTCCCAATGTTAAAAAAGTTTTTGAGATTGTTCAGGCTTTACCTAGCTTGACAGTGTTTTCGAGTAATGAAGAAATGGATAACTACTTGGCAAAGTTTCAATAAATTTGTTGTTTCGGAAGTTGAATATGATAAATTATTAAGAAAAATACAAATTTACGAGAACTTATTTGAAATGCACTGTTAAAATAGTTGAAAACATTCTCATAAATATCCAACGATTAATTCGATTCATCGTATTTCTTGAATACTAACTTTTCCTGCTTCTTCCTGTCCTCTACTTTCTGACTTTTATTATATTTTAATGTTTCTATTGCTCTCAGTAATTGAGAAATTGGTGTGAGATTATTTTA
>JBCDDV010000635.1:0-2871 GCA_039180145.1 Cyanobacteria bacterium P01_G01_bin.49
ATTTAATCTCGATTGGGGCGATACTCAAAAGTAGCCTTAACCACTCCATGATCTGTCGTACCAGCTTCCTTATGATTCTCATCATTGAGATGGTCGTTGATAATTTCCATTCCCTTAAACAACCAAAGACGCTTTTTCGATTGGTCGTAAAACTCCTGAGATACCAAAATATGATCCAAAGACTCCAGAGAGTTTTGATAGATGTGGGTGTAGTAAACATCCCTCAAAGAACGATATTCCTGTAATGTTTCCACCGCGTACAAAGCCGTGTCGCTACCTCCCTTGTAGCCACTGAACAAATAATTAGGTTGTTCGGTGAGAATATTGAGGGTGTTGCTATGTTGACCGTCGTTGAGATCTCCCAATACCACTACAGGATTGTCATTCTTCTTCATGGCTTCAGTCAAAATCATTCGCAAAGCAGCAGCTTCGGCTGTACGTCTAATGGTAGAAATAGCCGAGCCTAGAGCGTCTTTATGTTTTTTATAATACTCATCATCATCTCGATACCAACCTTCACGATAAACTTGAGTGGGACTTTTAGATTTAAAATGAGCTACATATACAGAAATAACTTTACCTTCCTGTCGAGGACGCACTTGAAAATGCAGTACGGGGCGGGAAAAAGTATCGATTGACACCCCAATCTCCGAAGTCTGGCGATCGCTGCCACCACTTTGTAAGATGAACTTTTCGGGAAAATTCTTAATCCATTCTGGCTCGCCCACTAAAATATCTGGACGTACTGCACCAGCACAAATAATTCCGCTTCCTTGATGATCTTCAGGAGCAAGCAGACGGTAGTTATCTCTTAATTCAGCCCTCTCAAAAACTCGTTCTAATGCCTGATAATGCCAAAGCTCCTGAAAGCCCCAAATATCCGCATCTACTCTGCCGATTAAACTACTCATCCACTGGACTTTAAGGTCAAACTCCTCATCGCTCCAGCCATCAGAGTCCCTGTACATTTTTAGCCCAGGCAAATTAATGTTGTATAGATTACAGGTGGCAAAAGATACTTGAGTGCGTGCCATAGTATTTCACTAAATTTTATGATGTAAAAAGGTTAGAAATTGTCCCTCGGCAAATAAATCTACTGCCAATTCAAACAAAGGTAAAACTAGCTTTCACTATCGGTAATTCATTCCAATTTGTCGTGTATCTAGGACTTACTTTATCTCTTTTAGTCACCCAAGATCGATTTATGCCACTCGCAGCCCAAGAGACAGTATTTTTGCCAAATCGATCGTTGAGACGATCGATAGTTTCCATCAGTCTTTGCTGACGCTCTGATTCATACCCTTGCAAAAACACATTACTCTGCATAATTCCCTCTGGCTGAAGTCCCTGCATAATCACTCCAGCTTTTTTGTATTCGTATCCGTCGCGATAGATAACCTCCAAACCTCTTAAGGCTGCATGAATCAGTTCTGGGGTGCGATTGGTGGCAACTGGTAAAGGTAAGGTCACGGAGTTGCTATAGTAGTTATCTTTGAACCGATTCGTCAGGATAAATATAGTAATTGCCGTTGTAGACTGCTTTTGCTGCCTTAGTTTGGCTGCTGCGGATGTGGTGTGAGTAGAAACTGCCTCTTTCATCTGGGCTAAAGTTTTTACAGAATGGCGAAAAGAGCGCGATACGCAAGTAGCTTTCTTCGGCTTGGGGGCAAGCTCCAGGGGAATACAGGAGATACCGTCTAACTCTCTGATTAATCTGATACCAACGATGCCCATTTTCTGTTGAATTATCCATTCTGGCGTGTCTCTGAGTGACAACGCCTCGGTTATAGCTAAAGAATGTAACCATTTCGAGTATTGACGACCAATTCCCCAAACATCTTCGACGGCGATCGCCTTTAAAATATCTTCTTGTTGTGATTTAATCTGGGGATAAACAAATACTCCTTGATGTTGATGGTTGCGTTTGGCTACTCGATTGGCAATCTTAGCTAGGGTCTTAGTAGGTGCAATGCCAATTGATATGGGTATGCCAGTCCACATCATCACCGTCGCTCTAATCTGTCGAGCATAAGGTTCAATTTCTGAATTGGATAGCCAAGATAAATCTACAAAAGCCTCATCTATCGAGTAAATTTCAACTTCGGGAGAAAAGTGAGAAAGCGTAGCCATCACCCTTGACGACATATCGCCGTAGAGTACGTAGTTGGAGGAATAAACTTGAATTGAATGTTTATCTACCTTAGATTTGATTTTAAAATAAGGTACGCCCATAGCAATACCTAAGTCCTTGGCTTCTTGAGAACGAGCCACCGCACAACCATCATTATTGCTCAATACAATTACTGGCTTACCTACCAGAGCGGGATTGAATACTCGTTCGCAGGACACATAGAAGTTATTACAGTCAATTAAAGCGATCGCTTTCTTACTCGGTTTTAATATCCCTGGCATCATATTGGTTCAATGCAGTCAGGACTGTCGTTTTTAGGACTGTTGACTGTTTTGTTAACTGGATAGATTTGTAAATTTGGTTCGGGTAAAGAATCTATCAACATCCTTCTGCCATCAAGCTCTCCCAGCCAAAGCTCGTAATATTCTGAAGGAATCACCACAGGCATTCGGTGATGAATCTCGGTAATGTTTCCTTTAGCTTCCGTAGTCAGAATCGTACAGGATAAAAGCTTCTCCTCTGTCTCTGGATTAATCCAGCTTTCCCAAATGCCAGCCAATGTAAATATTCTTGATTCACTATGAAAGTAGTAAGGCTGTTTTTGCTTCGACCATTCATAAAACCCTGATACAGGAATCAAACAGGGTCGTTTTTTGAAGGCATTTTTAAAACTGGGCTTTTCTTCAACTGTCTCTACACGAGCATTGATTAGATTGCTTTTCCAAGAATCCAGACTCTTG
>JBCDDV010000636.1:0-2866 GCA_039180145.1 Cyanobacteria bacterium P01_G01_bin.49
AGGCGATCGCCTTAATTATTATCCTCAAAACCTTTCAGGGGGACAAAAACAAAGAGTTGCGATCGCCCGCGCTTTAGTGAGTCATCCTAAGCTAGTTTTGGCAGATGAACCCACTGCCTCTCTTGATAGTAAATCTGGGCATGACGTGGTTAATATCATGCAAAAATTAGCCAAAGAACAAGACTGCACGATTCTCATTGTTACCCACGATAACCGTATTCTCGATGTAGCTGATCGTATTGTTGAACTAGAAGATGGACATCTGAAACAGAAAAATCTAGAGATTAACTCTCATTTTTCTTAAGCTTAAAATGCTTATCTTGTGGTTAAATTCATTTATTAATGAGAAAAAGTAGGACCTCCTACATGAACAGTTAGATAAACCAATAAAGCGTTAACATCAGCCGGGTTAACTCCGCCAATACGAGAAGCTTGTCCAAGAGTTAAAGGACGGACTTTGGTTAATTTTTCCCTAGCTTCCATTGACAAGGTTTCAATCGCCATATAATCCAAATTTGAAGGTAATTGCCGATTACTATGACGACTTATTTGTTCAATTTGAATTTGCTGACGTTTTAGGTAACCAGAATATTTAATTTCAATTTCTGCGCCTTCTTTTTCAATAGTCGTGAGTTCTGTATTTCCTAAGCCATACTGTTCTAAATGACTGTAATGAAACTTCGGACGGCGCAGTAACTCTGCTAAAGTAATTGATCCTTTAATTCGTTGCTGAGTCTCATTTGTAATTGCAATTCCTATCTCGTCCCGTTCTTTAATTCGGGTTTCATAGAGGCGTTCTTTTTCAGCAATAATATTCGTTTGCTTCTCTTGAAATAATTGCCAACGACGATCATTAATTAAGCCAATTTCTCGACCTAAAGGGGTTAATCTTTGATCCGCATTATCAGACCGCAAAATTAACCGATATTCAGAACGAGAGGTTAACATTCGATAGGGTTCGCGTAAATCTTTGGTACACAAATCATCAATTAAAGTTCCCAGATAACTCTCTTCTCTAGAAAAGATAATCATCTCCTCATTTTTAACAAATTTAACGGCATTAATTCCGGCAACAATTCCTTGTGCGGCGGCTTCTTCATAGCCTGTTGTTCCGTTAACTTGTCCCGCACAAAATAGCCCTTCAATTTTCTTGGTCATCAGGGTGGGATAACATTGGGTTGCGGGTAAAAAGTCGTATTCTACAGCATAAGCAGGGCGCAACATCACACAACTTTCTAGACCAGGAAGGGTTCTTAACATAACTAATTGAAGATTTTCCGGTAACCCCGTTGAAAACCCTTGAATATATAACTCTGGAATGTCTCTTCCTTCTGGTTCAATAAAAATTTGATGGCTTTCTTTGTCGGCAAATCGAACAATTTTATCTTCAATAGAAGGACAGTAGCGAGGGCCTTTTGAGTCAATAAACCCGCCATAAATAGGCGACAAATGTAGATTATCTCGAATCAATTGATGAGTTTCAGACGTTGTATGAGTCAGATAACAATTCATCTGTTCCCGTTCTACCCAAACATCGGGATCGAAGCTAAACCAGCGGACTTCTTCATCAGGGGGTTGGGGTTCCATTTGAGAATAGTCTACAGATCGCTTATCTACTCGTGCGGGGGTTCCCGTTTTCAGTCTTCCCGTTTCAAACCCCAACTGGTTGAGAGTATCAGTTAATCCAACAGCAGCAAATTCTCCTGCCCTTCCTGCTTCCATAGATTTATTACCGATCCAGATCCGCCCTCCTAAAAAAGTTCCAGTGGTTAAAATTACCGCTTTTGCCGCGAAACAAGTGCCAAAATAGGTTTGTATACCCATGACCTCATCATTGTTTCCCAAGACTAGATCTGTCACCATCCCTTCACGAATACTTAAATTGTCTTGATTTTCGACAATTTCTTTCATCACTGCTGAATATTCTCGTTTATCTGTTTGGGCCCGTAACGCCCAGACAGCCGGGCCTCGTGAGGAATTAAGAACCCGTTTTTGTAGATAGGTGCGGTCTGCCATTTTGCCAATTTCTCCCCCCAAAGCGTCCACTTCATGGGTTAATTGGGACTTCGCCGGGCCACCCACCGCAGGGTTACAGGGTTGCCAAGCAATGCGATCGAGGTTGAGGGTTAACATCAGGGTACGACACCCTAAACGGGCTGCGGCCAGGGCTGCTTCACATCCGGAGTGACCAGCCCCCACAACAATGACATCAAATCTATCTTGGAAGTTAACGGGAGTAGTAAGGGTCATGAGTTGACAAGTTACAAGGCATCAGGAATATTGTTCCATTCTAGCTAATAGGTTTGATGGGCATTTTATTTTTTAATGATTGTCTATAAGAGTATGTGATTATGTATAATTTATTTTATAAGGTTAAAAAATATGGATGCCACATTTGAGTGGGACAGTCAAAGAGAAGCTGATAATAAAGCAAAACATGGTGTAGACTTTGAAACAGCTCAGTATGCCTTTTTTGATCCCCACCGCTTGATTGTCCATGATGCTAAACATAGCGATATAGAGCAGCGTTGGTTTTGTATTGGAAAAGTGAATAACCGTGTCTTAACAGTTCGTTTCACCTACCGTAGTGGTGTAATTCGTATTTTCGGCGCAGCCCAGTGGCGTAAATGGAGAAGATTCTATGAAAACAATAACTCCTAATTTTTGAAAACTGGTAATTTTATAAAGTTTTGAGAAGCTCAAAAAAATTTGACCAAAAAAATAAATTTCGACTTTTAAATATTATTAATATCCATCAGGTATTGCCATGAAAAACAAAAATAATGATCCTGCAAAACCCATTGGCAACGTTACAATTGTTCCAGATTTTTTGCCATTACCTGAACAATTAGTTCCGAAAAAAAAT
>JBCDDV010000637.1:0-2862 GCA_039180145.1 Cyanobacteria bacterium P01_G01_bin.49
AGTTTACGTGGCAGACTATCAACCCACCCAAAACATAAACATTCTTCAACGATATCGTTATAAGCAAGATAATATGCTTGAGATTTTTTGTAGGTAACTAACCAAACACCTTCACTTTGAAGATGGTGCTTGTGAAGCCACTCTCTCAAATCATTGCGTGTTTTTACTTCAACCTTTTCAGCTTTTTCAGCAGGTTTGACCATGTTATTGACATTGAACCAAAAATAAATAGGGGTAGGTTTCTCAACCTACCCTTTTATAGCGTTCCCTATAGGACAAGCAGCCATTTTAGCCTAAAAAGAGTTAACTAGCTGCCAAATACTCTTTAACATTAGCTCGCCGTCTCCGCAATTGCGCTAAGGCTTGATGTTCTAACTGACGGACTCTTTCTCGACTAATACTAAGCTTTTTGCCGATCTTAGCTAAGGACAATTCTTTTCCATCTTCTAACCCAAATCGAAGGGTTAAAACAGCCTTTTGTTGAGGTGTTAACTCTGCCATTAGGTTACTAAGGTCTTGACGCAATAACTCTTGGGTAATGTAGTGGTCAGGAGAAATCCCTTGATCTTCTAACAGTTCCGAGAGTTCCGTATCTTGATTATCCCCAACCCGTACATCTAAAGAAATAGGTTGACGGGCCATGCTTAAAAAGTCCCGAATTTGTGACGGTTCGATGTCCAATTCCGCAGCAATCTCGCCCGGGGTTGCGCTTCTTCCCAGTTTTTGCGATAGTTCTCGCTGAATTTTTTTAATTTTGTTGAGCTTCTCCGTAATATGAATGGGTAGGCGAATGGTTCGTGCTTGTTGTGCGATCGCCCGTGTAATGGCTTGACGAATCCACCAATATGCGTAGGTAGAAAATTTATAACCTTTGGTTGGGTCGAATTTTTCTACCCCTCTTTCAAGTCCTAAGCTGCCTTCTTGAATTAAGTCAAGAAATTCCATATTACGCTTTTGATATTTCTTGGCAATGGCAACGACCAAGCGCAAATTGGCCTCAATCATTTTTCGCTTGGCGCGATTTCCCTGATCAACGGCTTTACTTAGGCTTTTTTGATCAGTTTTTGCAGCCTCAGTCCATTCTCCTACACTGGGTTCTCTGCCTAAATTCTGAGCAAGATTATCTTTTGTTTCCAACAAGGCCATCATTTTTTGAACTTGTTTCCCATAAATAATTTCTTGTTCATGAGTTAACAGAGGTACCCGCCCAATTTCATGCAGATAAGTCCGCACCATATCTGCTGAGTACGTAGGCTGTTTGGTTTTGGGTTTAACGTTAGCAGTGGGCATTAGTACAGTTATGACTCCTTAAACCTGCTTATAAAAGTCTGTTACTATCCTTATCTTTCCCAATAATTATGTTGATATGTACATAAGGGTTAGAAAGAAAAGTCACAAAGTGAAGTCGGTATGACTTTGCTTTTTTATTTTAACTTACCTATTTAGACGATGGCAATATCGAAAAGGTTCATTCAGTTTTACAAGACATTAAAAAACAAGGAAGTGACGATGTCTTCCTTGTCTATCTGCGAGTTTAAGAGCTTTGTCTAGAATTAACGTTTTTCAGGATCAACAGGAATAAACACTTTTGATTTCCTCAGATATTTCCAGGCAATGCCTTCAGGATCTTTACTCTGACTCCACTCAGCAAAGCTAGAATCTGTTTTACGTCGACCAATGGTGCTAGGGGTGATATCTAGCCGTTTGGCTAAATCTGATTGAATTAAACTTAATGTTGGTTTTTTTTCTACCCTAGTCACTATTTCAGGGTCTTGGGGATTTGACGGTTGAGTAAATTCTTCCGAATCAGATGAATGATCTGAGGTTTCCTCAGCAGGAGGAGTTAATTCCGATACAGAGGATGTCTCAGTAACTGATTGATCTAGGTGTTGTCGTTCTTCTTTGAGTTCTGCTAGCTGAGCAAAGGGACTCGATACAGGTTGAGTCAGTTGAGGTTCTGAGACGGTTGAAATTTCTTCTTCATCTTGATCCATCTCTAAATCTGAGGGGTCTTCTATTTCCTCAGCTAGGGGCTCACTGTCATCAAAAATGCTCCCCAGGGTACTTGCTGTAATAAAGAAGTAAACTTTACCTTGCTCCGGTAATTCTTGATAATTAGCACCGTATTCTTCAGCTTTTCTGGCAAGAAACCGTTTGGCACTGCCTGCGCTTAGATTTGTTTTTAGGGACAAATCCATTGGTGTAATTTTTCCTTGATTATCTTGTAGCAACTGATTAAAAATAGGATTTATCCGTGTACACCATTGTTGCCATTGGTAGTTGTCTACCAGTTTCCAAACAATAATTAAAGCAACAAATCCGAGTATCCACATCCAAGCTTTGTAGAGTAGTACGATGACGACTGCTAACGGAAGGATTAGAATAAGGAAGGTAGCCGGATTACCATTAAATACTTTTCCAGTCATAATTTCTGGTGATCAATAAATGTGAATGGTAAAACTGATGTCATTATCTGCCATTCGCTTTACCCATACAAAATCTGATGGCAAAGAACTATATATTATCAGTATTTGAGCCACTTTCTTACGAGGGCGTGTCTACCAACGAAAAATAGGATTAAAAATGACACTTCTCATACCATAGTAGGCAAGGCAAAAGTATTAAATTTTCCATAAACACTTTATCGAGAAATTAGGTTGAGTTCATTGTTGATTCTCCCCCAACGCTTTCTCATCCTCTCATCTCTCCATCCCCTAATCTTCCTCTGCTCCCTCACCTCTTACCCTGTTTTCCAAACCATACGCTAAGATTTTTTACTCCCGAACCCAGGTTATCAGTAAAGATAAAATTTTGATACCTTGCCCCGATCAGAAATCGCCATCAATCACTTGGCAAACAGGC
>JBCDDV010000638.1:0-2849 GCA_039180145.1 Cyanobacteria bacterium P01_G01_bin.49
AAAAAACTGTTGACATCGGCAAAAAAGCTAGGGAAAAGATGATTCAAGCGAATCTTCGTTTAGTGGTTTCTATTGCCAAGAAATATTTGAACCGAGGCTTATCCTTACGAGATTTAATTCAAGAAGGAAGTTTAGGACTTATTAGGGGGGTAGAAAAATTTGATCCGAGTCGGGGTTATAAATTTTCAACCTATGCTTATTGGTGGATACGACAGGGAATCACCAGAGCGATCGCTGAACAAAGTCGTACTATTCGCTTACCTATTCATATTAACGAAAGCCTCAATAAGTACAAAAAAGCGATCCGAGAATTAAGTATTCAGCTAGGACGAAAACCAACGCCAGAACAGATTGCTGAAAACATGGATATCTCTGTCGATAAACTACGATTTATTCAGCAAGCTGCCTTCAAGGCTAAGTCTCGAAGTCTTAATCTTGTCATCGACGAAAATAACACAGAATTGGGCCAATTATTACCCGATGAAGAGGCCTTGTCTCCTAGTGAATTTGCGAGACAGCAAGAAAAAGAATCCCAAATTGACCAACTTCTAGAAAGCTTGTCTGCACGACAAAAAGAGGTTATTAGCCTACGTTTTGGGTTACGTGATGGCAAACCGCTAAGTTATAAAGCTATTGGACAACAGTGTGGTATTAGTCATGAAAGGGCCCGCCAGATCTACAGTCGTGCTATTAGAATTTTGCGAAAAAAAACGAATCAAGCGGATAGATTAGCTGGGTAAATATGGACAAAGTATCAAAAATTGCTCTCTACTTATTCGGAAAAGTTGATACTTTTGCATTCCCCACTAAGGTGCAACAATTTTCATTACTTGATAAATTTGATAGGGAAGTAGTGATAGGTTGAGTCTTGAAAATAGGCAAAATATTAGAGACAACGTGAGTTCGGTGTTAGGAGGGCAGGCAAAGCCCGTGCTTCGCAACGGAGTTCGGTGTTAGGATTTCTTGATGTCAGATAATCTGGGAGGGAACCTCCCAGTTCTGACATCGCTTTTTCAACGAGAGAATCAGGATTTGAGACATCTGAAAAAGGTCGAGTGGTCTATAAATTATTTTTGTCGAACTCACGTAGAGACAATAGGGATACATGATAAAATTCATGGATTCTCTTTCTTCTAAGTTTTTCCCGATGTTCCAACTTCCCGTTGCTGCTCAAAAACTAACAGAAAAAACTTCCCTCGATATTATCAAGCAAATCCAAGTTGAGTCTATCTCAACCCCTTTTTTGTCTCTACCTATTCCCACCACTTATGTTCATCAGGGAATAGGTAATACTCCTATTTTGCTCTTACATGGTTTTGATAGTTCTCTATTAGAATTTCGCCGTCTTTTCCCTCAATTATCTCAACAACAGCAAACTTGGGCAATTGATTTATTAGGGTTTGGATTTACCGAAAGAATAGCAGACTTATCCTATCATTCTCAAAACATTAAAACCCATCTTTATTGTACTTGGAAAACCCTAATCAACCAGCCTGTTATTTTGGTGGGAGCGTCTATGGGAGGTGCGATCGCCATTGATTTTACCTTAACCTATCCCGACGCTGTTAAAAAGTTAGTGCTCATTGATAGTGCAGGATTAGCAGCACCTCCGAAAATTGGAAAATTTATGTTTCCACCATTAGATTATTTATCAACTACCTTTTTAAAGAATCCTAGCGTGAGACAGCAGATCAGTAAAGCGGCATATTATGATAAAAGCTTTGCCAGTAAAGATGCTCAACTTTGTGCCTCATTGCATCTTAATTGCCAGAGATGGAGTCAAGCCTTAATTGCTTTTACAAAAAGTGGTGGTTACGGTTCATTTAAAAATAAATTAGCCAAAATTAAACAAAAGACTTTAATTATTTGGGGAAAAAATGATAAAATTCTCGGCATCAAAGACGCAACTAAGTTTCAAGAATTATTGCCCAATAGTCAGTTAATTTGGATTCCTGAATGCGGCCATGTTCCTCATTTAGAAAAACCTGAATTAACGGCCAATGCGATGCTAACAATTATGTAACTATTAATTGAGAAACTCTCGAACTATGGTTAAATAATTAGTGGGATCTTCCAACATCGGAAAATGAGCCGTTTTTTCCATCTCCACATACTCAATATTTTCATTTAACTGCGCTGCAATTTTCCCCATTGCGGCTGGGATAATAATATCTTTTTCTCCAGAAATTAATAAGGTGGGAATTGAGATTTCTGCAAATTTTCTCGGCATAACATCTACCGCATTTTTACTCACGGATGTATAAATTGTTCCTAATGCAGCTTCATAATCAGCTAAAACAAAATCTTCTAAAAAAGCCACTCGTTCTTTTTTGTCAATGGAACGATGAAGAAACCTTGCCATAAATAAGCGATCGGCAAAAGGAACTTTTAAGAACCAATTATAACGGAACTTCACCACATAACCACCAAACTTATGAAAGGCAGTAAATGCTTTTTCATCATACTCAAAAATACCATTACAAGTCAGAATTGCTTTGGTTACCTTTTCAGAATACATTGTTGCAAATAAAGCTACTACAGAAGCTCCCATGGAGTGACCATGTAAGTAAATCTTATTAATGCCTAATGCTTCTAATAAACCTTTTAGATCTTCTGCATATTCTTCTAATTCGTAGCTTAAATTCACAGGATTTTCTGGTAATTTGGAGCGACCAAACCCCCGCAAATCATATAATAAACAATCATAATCTTCACTCAAAGATAATGCGGTACTTCGCCAATATCTGGCTGAACCTCCCCAACCGTGAACAAATACCATGATTGGTTTTTGCTTGGTTCCTGCTTGTCTTATCCATTCATAATAGTGAGTCACTCCACGAATATTCAGG
>JBCDDV010000639.1:0-2846 GCA_039180145.1 Cyanobacteria bacterium P01_G01_bin.49
AAGCATACATCAATCACCCTTCTCTAAATCACTTTCTCTATTTACAGTTCTTTTAAGAGGGGGGAGTGAATGGTTACCCCAGGCAAGACTTGTGCTTGCCCAATCTCCTTTGAGTGCCGAGACAAAATAACCGCTAGAATTTGGTATACAACTTTCTCGCTTTCTCGCTTTCAGTAACGCAATCGCACTTTCCACCTTCTCTGCTGGATACAATTTCAGCAAGTCTTTGATCGTTCTATTTATTGGTACACCAACACTATCCAATAACGGAATTAAAGCTTTCCAATTTTTGTTGATTATATAATCAACCTCGCCGACGTTTATTTCTTCACCAGTGTTTAACTTGTTTAGTGCCGATTGAGTTTTATTTTGACCATCAGAAGCAGATAAATCTGCTGAATGAGGATTATTACCTTTTTGGTTTACTTTTTCTTCTAAAGCTTTTTCTGTTTGAGCAGCAGCAAATTTTTTTAACTGGCTTAAATTGCGATCGCCAAGCTTTTGCTTTGTTGTTTCTTTTTGATTAGTAATCTTTGGTTCTATATATGAGAGTTTAGGATCTCTCATTTCAAGAGTTAAGGATTCCTCATCTTGAGATGTGTTTTTCCACATCTCGGATATTTCAATGCTTTCAGCTTCTGCCCACTCTTTTAATCTCTTTTAATCTCTTGTAATTCAGGTTGTAATAATTGGTCTGATTCCATTGTTTTGATTTGTATCTAATCACTTCCACTATCTCTAGCGATCGCAATAAGGACATAGCTTTTCTAAATTGCCAAACAGATAGCCATCTAAATTGTTGGCTTACCCAATCAGAAAATGTGTTGTAAATAAACTTACTATTATTGACCATGACCCCGATTCCTTCCTTCTGCATCCAATAGTGAAGCTGCTGGAGAATTACCGCTGCTTCCATACTTCCTAATGCTTCGGCTAGATTCATATCGAAATGGCGAGTAGATGTAGGCGATGTCGCTAAGATGCTCATCTATTACCACCTCCCATTTCTTCTATGTCCTGAGTGAAAAACTCGCTCGCTCCACAGCTTGATAAAACAGCAGCTACTAATGCTCTCTTTTGAGCTATTTTACATACGGTATTCGTCAGGTCGAATATTTTGTACTGCTGTTTCTCGTATTTCTTTTCTCTAGAGTTACAAGAACCGTCACCCTGTCCTACCATTTCGCCCTGTCTGACTAACGTACAGCGATAGTGATAATGGAAAATTGGCTTGTCGAAATCTGTTATGAAGTGTATTAGCTCGTAGCTTGGGCGAAGGCTAAATAATCTACAAAGCTTTTCTGCTCCTGGTTTTAGTAAAGTCGGTTTTTTCGTTCCTGGTATGACTCCGTAATCCACACCTTTCTTCATCTGAGCAGCTACGAAGGCAATCATCGTCTGATAGTGTGATGCTGTCTGGGCGAGCGCACGACTATATACAGGAGATATCTGTGTTTGAGCAGCACTTACCATCTCTCCCTGATTCTGGGGTCTATTCATCTAAATTCAACTTGGTAGTATGTTTTCTGTGGCGATTGCGTAGCTAGCCGTAGGCATCGCCATCCTTTGCTAGAGGATGGCTTTATTAGTTAGCTTTTAAAATTCAGTTGGGATAGTCACTCCGAGTTTCTTTGCCCAATATTCCCTACTACCTATTTGATAGCCCGACCAGTAGCTGTGTTGCTCTGGATGAGATGGTTCACAACCGATGTATCCTTCGAAATATCCTACTGAATACGAGTCTGTGTTTAGCTCCGCTTCTTCGTGAATTCTTTCTAACTCTTGTCTTTCTCGATTTGCTTGATCTACACTCAAATGTAAATTGAACATTGCTATTTCCATAATTTGTACTTGTTCAATGGAAAGAGGGAGGTCGCAACTCTCTCTTTCACACCTTAATTATATCACGAACAATGTGGGGACATACTGTTGAGGTTCGTGTGGCAATATTTATTTACAATTCATTTTTGTACACTTGTGGCTATAATTAAGGTGTCTACACGCTGTTCAGCGCGATCAATGAGTAACCCTAAAGGAAACCCCAATATAAAAGAATACGGATTTACAACAGATAGAAAGGAATCTCTAACTGCTAAATTGTCTATGAGAGTCGCCCCATCAATGTTAGATGAACTCAAAAAGCAAGATAATTGGCAAGAACTAGTTCGTCAGGCGATCGCCGAAAAACTCGCCTCTGCTTAATTTCTTTCTCGCAGATTATGGAATTATTACCTGATTTTGGTACTTTTCTCATTAATAACCAAATAGACAAACCTTTTATCATTCGTGTCTATAACGACCTTATGTTAGGTCAAGATCGTGTTTTAGGCTGGGCGATTACTGGTGCTACTCGTCAGTTTTCCCTTGCTCCCATCGACAATCATCCTGTTCCTAAGATCGATAAACCTTATCTTTTGACCATTTACTTAGGTCGTGGCTCTCAAACTAGAGCTGAAAAAATCCTCGCTCGTCTCAAAACTGATGGTTTATCTGTTGTCCCCCGTGAAGATAAGAAATATCTCGTGACTAATGGTCAAGAATGGGTTATTCCTCTTCAGTATCTCAAACCTTAAAAGCTGCAATCTGGTTAAAATTCTATGTTGATTTTTTGGTCAATATAAATTCACCATTTCTACCGATCCCAACTCAGGTATTCTACTTTCCAGCTTTACGCAGATACCTTGGGACGTTTAATTATTCTCAGTCCGAGGAAGCAAACTCATAGTTTGTATTATTTATTACTTTTTACTTAAAACTTCTTCTTCCACCTCTCCCAGAAGCTTCTTGAGTTTTTGCTCTCTTTTTCTTTAATTTTTATTTCTTTTATGTTAGTCTTAATCCCTCAA